>CAZVFU010000070.1:0-11560 GCA_964626595.1 uncultured Saprospiraceae bacterium | reverse complement strand
GTATATCTTCCTATGACATGGTCTCGAACCTGATCACGCCATCGCCCCGAAAAAGATCCTAAACCCACTTTACCGGGCTGGGTCGCGTACTTCAGGGCTTCCGTACTCGAGGAGCTTCGCTTCCTCGGTACAGCTACGCTCCCTTCCGCCCGCTCACGGGGCCTGCGCGCCAGGGCAAAATCAATCCGTTGAAGCTCCTTTAATTTGCTGAAAATCCCTGCCTGGGTTTGATCATCATTTGAAAATTTTCTCCCGCAACCACCACAAATAAATACCTGACAAGTCGGCATCTGAACAAGCGGCAGTAGACAATTTTAGTGACACAGGGGAGGCTCTTCGACCTGAAGGTACCAACTCAAATCAAATGGAAGTTCGACCGCTATACCTCTGTAAATTAAAAAAACGCCCATGGCCAACTGCACAGCAGGAAGTGCTTTTCGAAAAAATCGACTTTTGAAGATAGAGAGTCTTCCGGAACCTGTCATCACAACAAATAAGGCAGGCATGGTCCCCATTCCAAACATAAACATAAATAGCGCACTCTGCCAGGCGACCGAGAATGCTAGCGCTCCGGCCAGAGCGATATATACCAAACCACAGGGCAAAAGTCCGTTTAATAGACCCAAAACCAAGGCGGAGGATTGACCCCATCTCTGCATAGCTTTACCCAGTTTGTTTTGCCAGCGGCTCAGACCTTTGCGGTACCAGACAGATCGCTGCAATAATGTCTCGGGAGTGATCGCCATTAAAAACAACAAAATTAATAATGCGCCGGCAAGTATGGATATGTTTTGTTGCCAACCGGACTGGAGAAACTCCTGGGCGAAACCTCCGACAAGCAGCCCGAGTGCCGCGTAGGTGAGTGCGCGCCCCAAATTATATAAAAAAGCACGACGTAGTAGAGGTCCCCACTGACCCTGGCCGGTATGTGCCACTCCCATAGCCAAAGGCCCGCACATACCTAAGCAATGCACAGAACCGAGGAAACCAAGAAGAAAGGGGACTGACAGCATGGCTACCTTATAAAAATATCTTTTTCGAAATAGTATTTTTTCTCTGGACCCACATAATCGATCTGCGCTATCCAGCGTCCACCGGACAGTTCAGCCAGAGAAAAGCTGGCCTGATCCCCTCCTCTTACGGAAAAGTCCATTTTTATATCCTCGGTTGACTTTGATGGATGGTAAAACGTAATCGTTCCTTCCATAGACTGATCACCCGGGGGCGATACAATATCAATTCGCCTTTGATCCGCGTCGTATGCTAAGGTCAGGGGCGTGGCACTTTTGGCGTAATTTGCTAATTTTTCATACTTTTCCTGATAAGCCAGATCCTGAGCGTAATAATCCTCCACTACCAGACTGTGATCTACCTGAGTAGATTGATACAAAGTGAAACCCAAAAATCCAATGTATGCAACGAAAAACAGAAAGATGGCGTTTCCCCAATGAAGTTTCATATTTAATACTTTATTGAACGGGCCCCAAAAAATTAGTTTTCAGGGTTTCAATGACTTGATCCTCTGATTTCACATCAATGTATAAGGTTGTTTTTCGGCCGTCTAATTGATCCCTCGGAATTTTTATAAATACTGAACCCGAAACGGTCTCATTAGGTAGTGTAATGGGTTGCTGACCGACATACTCAAACTCCCCTTCTACCTCTTTTAGTATAAATTCGATAGGCATCTCCCGATCTGTTTTATTCACCAGCTGATAATTATACAAGTTTTCAATAACCCCAGCTTCTCGCTCGTAATACAACTTGCCCGGTGTACGCAATAGGATGGTCTCGACATCAGTGCGGGCACTAAATAAAAATATTTCAATACCCACCAAAACGGCTAGTACGATGCTATAGGCAATAGATCGGGGGTTGATAAGTCGATGAGCTTTTTGGGCAATTCCATCGTGAGAGTCGATACGTATTAAGCCTTTGGGACGATCTACTTTTTCCATGACTTCGTCACAAGCATCCATGCAAGCCGTGCAATTCACGCATTCCAGTTGAATACCATTTCGAATATCGATACCCGTTGGGCAGACCTTGACACATAATCCGCAATCAATACAGTCCCCCTGTTCTTGTTTCTCGAGTTCTGTCGCATTCTTTCGAATACGCCCGCGGGGTTCGCCCCGAATCCAATCGTAATATACTGCAAGGGATTGCTTGTCCAACATAACACCCTGCAATCTACCATAGGGGCAAATGGTGGTGCAAACCTGCTCGCGCAATTGGGAAAACACAAAGTAAAAAACCAGGGAAAAAATGATCATAGCGGCAAATCCTTGCCAGTGTTCGGCAATGGGAGACTGGATAATTTCCAACAAGTCATCTATACCTATAATGTAGGCGAGGAAAGTATTTCCCACTAAAAAAGCAATACCAAAAAAAAGCGTCTGCTTTAAAGTTTTCTTCCAGATTTTATCCCAATTCCAGGGAGCCTTATTCAACCGTTTTTGTGCCGTATAGTCCCCTTCGATAGCATATTCAATCCGCCTGTATACCATTTCCATAAAAATGGTCTGGGGGCAAACCCATCCACAAAAAACACGACCAAAAACTACGGTAAACAGGACGATAAAAATCAAAAAGATAAGCATAGCAATGACGAAGAGATGGAAGTCTTGCGGCACAAAATGTTGAGAAAAAATATAAAATTCTCTATTTAGAATGTCGAATTGCATGAAGGGATTGCCATTGACCTTGATCCAGGGCATGCCAAACAATACAATCAATAATACATAGGATAACCACTTGCGGTAATTATAAAACTTGCCGCTCGGCATTTTCGGATAGATCCAAATTCGCTTTCCACTTTTATCGACAGAACTGATACTGTCTCTAAAACTATCTTCGGGATCTTGAGCTTCTTTTGACATTTTGATCTCTTCTTCTGCTATACGATTACTGAAGGACTACCCTTCCTCGATTTCAGTGCGGGAAATAATTTCAGGGTCATGATATACTCCTTCTTTCTCTTTTGCACCTGCCGGTTCTGTACCCTGCAAAGACATGATAAAGCTGGACACCTTCTCCATAGCAGAAGGACGAATCTGCGCCTGCCAGGAAACCATTCCTTTTTCAGCCACTCCATATTTGATAACAGAAAATACATCGTTGATGGTACCCCCGTGAATCCAATATGGGTCTGTCAGATTAGGCCCTACTCCGCCTTCCCCGTTTTCTCCGTGACAAGTTGCGCAGTTCGATTGAAAAATCACCTCACCCTGCTCTAAAGCAAGTTCGTCTGCTAGAAACTGCACATTTTCCTCGTCAACGACGTCAGCTTGCTGTATGCGATACAAGCGAGCTTCGCGCTCTGCAGTGGCAACTTCCTCGGCGTATTCTCCTCTTGAGCTCCACTCATTACCAGAGAAGTGATAGTAGTACATATAAACAATAGCAAAGATTATCGAACCGTAGAATAAGCCTACCCACCAAGGTGGAAGTCGGTTATCCAACTCTCGAATTCCATCAAATTCGTGTCCCAGGTCCACTTCTTTTTCACGCTCTACAGGAACGGCTGCCGTCAGCATATTCATCATACGAGTCCACAAAGAAGGTCCTCGCTCACTTGCACCGACATCATCCAATTGAATACCTGCCTCTTCAAAAGCTTTAAGTTTCTCCTGATTCAGCACGACCATCAAGGTGCGATACATGACAAGAAGAGCAAAAATAATGATCAAAGCGGCCAGAAAGATGACTATATTTTCCAATAGCACATCCATGATGGCACCCAACCACTCCATATCCTGAAGTCCGGCAGTTAAGCTGCTTTCAGCATGAGCAGATTGATGGATGGCCATCAGACCTATTGCGGATAAAGTAACTTGCTTTAACATAGGGATTAATTTTTCTCGGTTTGATCTGATGGTGATGAATGATCGTCATCCAGAGGCAATGAAGCCATATGACGAAGGTGATCATCACTACGTCGAAATACAAGAACGATGGCAAGTATGAACACGGTCAGAAAGGTAAACAGGGAAAACAAAGCCATCCAATTAATATTTCCAGCTGTTTCTAATATATATTTATACATCGGTATATTTTTTACTGTTCTACGATAGGTTCAGGTGTAATATCGGTCCCTAAACGCTGTAAGTAGGCGATTAAAGCCACGATTTCTTTCTTCTCCAAATTTTCCTGCTCTACACCTTCTGCCCGCAACTGGTCTGCCACTTCTCGGGCTTGTTCCTCCAGATCAGCTACAGCCTGATCTGCATAACCTTCGGGGTATGGCGTATTAAGGGATTGCAGCACCTTGATTTTCGCAGAGGTATATTTTGTGCTTAGATCATCCTCAATCAACCAGGGATAAGGGGGCATAATGGAACCTGGGGACATGGACTCCGGCTCCAGCATATGGTAGTAATGCCAGCTATTGGTATATTTCCCTCCTTCCCTATGGAGGTCAGGTCCCGTCCTTTTGGAGCCCCACAAGAAAGGTCGATCGTAGATAAACTCGCCAGACTTCGAATAATCACCATACCGTTCCGTTTCTGAACGGAATGGGCGAACCATTTGAGAGTGACAACCTACGCAACCTTCCCGAATATACAGATCTCGTCCCTCTAATTCCAGAGGAGTATAAGGTTGGACAGATGCTATTTTTGGCACATTATCATCTATGATTAACATCGGGAAGATCTCAACAAGACCTCCAATCAAAACCACAACCGTTGCACCCATCAACATTTGGACAGGTCGACGCTCAATCCACTTGTGCCAGTATTCGCCTTTAACTTTTTTGTGGGGTGTCAAAGCGGGTGCTTCTGTGACCTCATTATCTTCACAGTTTCCTTTACCCATGGTCTTGAAAAGATTCACTGACATTAATATTGCTCCCACCAGGTAGATAGTACCTCCTATGGCTCGCAATAAATACATCGGCAAAATCTGGGTAACGGTTTCCAAAAAGTTGGGATACGTCAAAAATCCATCCGGCTCGAATTGCTTCCACATCATACTCTGCGTCCAACCGGCCCAATACAGTGGGATCGCATAAAATAAAATCCCCAAGGTGGCCACCCAAAAATGAATGTTGGCCCAGCGCATGGAGTGCAATTTTGTGTTGAAAATCCTCGGGATCAACCAATATAGAATACCAAAAGTCAGCATTCCGTTCCAGCCCAAAGTACCGATGTGAACGTGAGCCACTGTCCAGTCTGTATAATGGCTAATGGCATTAATTGACTTAATAGATAATAAAGGCCCCTCCAGAGTGGACATTCCATATGCACTTACAGCTACAACCATAAACTTGAGAATCGGGTCCTGGCGAACGCGATCCCATGCACCCCGGAGGGTAAGAAGCCCATTCAACATACCTCCCCAACTGGGCGCGATTAGCATGATTGAGAAAACTGTTCCCAGTGATTGCGCCCAATCCGGAAGCGACGTATACAATAAATGGTGTGGACCTGCCCAGATATATATAAAAATCAGAGCCCAGAAGTGAATGATAGATAATTTATAGGAGAAAATAGGTCGATTCGAAGCCTTCGGCAAATAATAGTACATCAATCCCAAATAGGGCGTAGTAAGGAAAAAGGCTACAGCATTGTGACCGTACCACCACTGCACTAAAGCATCTTGCACCCCAGCTAAAACGGGAATACTATGCAATAAACTATAGGGAATAGACAGGTTATTGAACACGTGTAAAACGGTCACCGTCACCCAGGTAGCGATATAAAACCAAATCGCCACATACAAGTGATTTTCCCGTCGCTTCAGTATCGTTCCAAACATGTTAATGCCAAAAGCAATCCATACTAATGCGATAGCAATATCTATGGGCCATTCCAATTCGGCATACTCGTGACTACTGGTAAGCCCCAATGGCAGCGTAATTGCTGCTGCTAAAATTATCGCCTGCCACCCCCAAAAGTGAAACTTGGAAAGCGCATCGCTAAACATTCGAGCTTTGAGTAATCGCTGCAGAGAGTGATACACTCCCATGAAAATGCCGTTTCCGACAAATGCAAAAATCACAGCATTCGTGTGCAAAGGCCGAATCCGACCAAAACTCACCTCCGCGGTAGAAAAGTTTAGAGAAGGGAAGACCAACTGAAAAGCGGCCCAAACTCCAACCAACATCCCAACCAAACCCCAAATAATGGTAGCATATGCAAACCACTTTACGATTTTATTGTCATAACTGAATGACTCCATTTTACCCATAACGTAGAATTATTTCGTTGACTTTTTCTTTTTGTCGTCCCATAATATTCGGACGGAAGGTGTATAATCATCCTCGTATTGACCCGAACGCATAGCCCAAATGAACGCCACTAAAAAGCCGCCGGCTACCAAAACGCCTAATCCGATTAATAAAAAAATGATTTCCATACACGCATTTTCAAACTTCGAACAAAGCGTCCGGAGCCTTATTCTTTGAATCGTCTGCAAGATAGAAATGATCTCCCGCCCACTTCATGACATCGGTCATGGATCAGCCTGATCTTTCTCAACTTTTTCAAGAATAAGTTGTTTGCCTACTTTTCGAAACGTAAAATAGGCAAGAAAATACGAACCTACAAATCCAAGGAAAATAATACTAATTGAACTCAATGGCATTAGAATAGCAGCCACAACTGGTGATAGTAGGCCCTGGACAGCAAAAAACAATCCAATCAAATTGTAAAGTGCTGCGAAAATAAATGCCAAATACAGTAAAGTTTTACTCTTTTTAACATAGCTCAAAAAGCGAGCAAAGGGAGCCCAGGCTCTCACATCCAGAATAACATCACTGGATGGTGAGAACTGCTGAGAAGAATGAGAAATAACGATACCTACATCTGCTTGCCGTAAGGCCCCGGCATCATTCAACCCATCTCCAATAAATAATACGCGGTCCCCCTTTTCCTGCAAATGCTGAATGTAGTCGAGTTTGTCGGCAGGTTCTTGCTTAAAATGGTATGCTGTACCTACCGGGAATATAGCCTCCAGACGCTCGCGATCCTGTTCCCCATCTCCAGACAAAACATGTAATGGGTAATCTCCTGCCAGAGAGTCAATTATTTCTTTTGTACCTCCGCGAAGAGCGGTTTGAATGGCGAAATAGCCATAATATTCGCCATCAATCTCGATCCAAACGCCCGTCTCAGAAGAAGCACTACCCAAAATATACTTAGCAGATCCAAGTCTAAGCCTCCATTCCCCGACGCGACCGGAAGTCCCTTTCCCGGGAAGTTCTTCAAAATCTGTACAAGAATGCTCACCTGGAACGGTCGGCAACACTTGAAGCAGGGCGCGACTCATGGGATGATGGCTTTGTACAGCCAGAATCGCCAGGGCTTCTCGCTGGGATGGGATCATCGGTCTTCCTACATACTCAACCTGATCTCTCTCCGGATCTGTCAGTGTTCCCGTTTTATCAAATACGACGTGGGTAATATCTTGAAGTTGAGTTACGGTTTGAATATTCCGTAAAAACATACCTTTTTGGCCCAATATCCGAACGACATTGCCATAGGTGAAAGGCGTCGACAGGGCCAGAGCGCAGGGGCAGGCAATAATCAAGACAGCTGTAGCGGCTATAAAAGCCATACCTAAATCTTGTCTCCACCAATATGCAAGTGTCAAAACAGCAATGGCAATGATCCCCCAGGTAAAATACTTGCCAATTCGATCTAATAATTGCTGTAAACGATTGGCCCGGGGCATGTGAAAGGGGTCCTGATCCCAAAGACGAGTCAAATAACTTTGGTCAACTTCTTCCAGAACGCGCAGCCGAATGCTTTCGGCACGCTGGCGACCACCGGCCAACACCTTATCCCCTATCTCCTTCCGAACCGGCTCTGCTTCCCCCGTCACAAAACTATAATCAATGCGTGCACGGCCAGAAATCAGTTCCCCATCAGCCGGAATCAATTCACCATCGCGTATCAATAATTCATCGCCAATATCAATATTTCGTATTGCTGTGGATTGCCATTCACCTTGCTTGCGTTTCATCACGGCAATGGGAAAATAAGACTTGTAGTCACGGTCAAAAGACATCGAGCTGTAGGTGATGTCCTGAAACCAACGCCCGATGAGCAAGAAAAATACAAATCCGGAAAGACTATCCAGGTACCCCGTCCCTGACCCACTCCATATTTCGTATAAACTTCTAAAAAATAAGGTTAAAATACCTAAAGTGACCGGTACATCAATATTTAGACGCCCGGATCGAATGCTGAGGCTGGCCGATTTGAGATAATCCCAGGCACTGTAAAATACCACGGGCAACGAAAACACAAATATGATCCAGCCGAAAATGGACGCATAATTTCGCTCAACGGTCCCTATGTAATCCGGAAAACTGAGTAACATGATATTGCCAAAGCAAAAGCCAGCTACTCCCATTTTGATGAATAAACTGTAGTCGTCTTTCTTTGCCACTGTTCCATCCAACTGCTCGTAATGAAGCTCTGGTGGATAATCAATCGCATCCAGCAATTCCACCAGTTCACGCAAACTCAACATCTCCTCGTCAAAGGTAAATGAGGCCTCTTTTGCTAAAAAGTTGACCCGACAAGATGAGATCCCATTATGTAAACGCATGATGTTTTCCAACAAATAAATGCAGGAAGAGCAATGAATACCCGGAATGGAAAAGAGAACTACCGTCCAGGTAGTGCTTCGGTGAGAAGTTAGATTTTCAATTACAGCTTCTTCCTCTAAGTACGCATAGTCTGGCTTCCGGGGACCCGTAATATTGAACTCATCATTATCTTTATGAACCTGATGCTCCTTTAGCAAATGATGAACCGCATGGCAGCCGGAACAGCAAAACACTCCTTCCGAATCGGAAATCACCGCTTTTCGCATGTCCTGCCCGCAATGCGTGCAGGCCAATTCCTCTTGTAAATGTGTTTCTACCTGCATGGATCAATGGGTTGAAGATACAACATCCGCTTACCAATCACCAATGAGGATCATCATGCACAAAATGATCTTGATCAAAATGGGTAGGCTATGATCGGGCAGATTGCCATCTGGATTCTAACTGCTCAAAACTCTCAAATAAATCGGAAGAATAAATCAGATAGGTTTCTCCTGAGGTCATCTCTACTTTGATGCCTTTATTGTCGCCCAAACGAAATTGACTCACATCCGGACCAAAACTGATACTATACCCCGTCCACATCAAAGCCTCAGGAATATGAAAGGTCTCCATATCAACTACATCCCGCCATTTAATTTTTGCACGCCGGCCCCACCATTGATTGCTTTTTACCTTCAAACTTTTCCGCCCTACTTTAATATCCATTTTGAGATGCAACACATACCAAATGATAGCGGCAATCAGAGCACCGAGAAGCAATAGCTCCAATCCATTCAGCGGCCCTCCCAATAACAACTGTCGCGTAAATCCGGCAACGTACCACATGCTAACCAAGCCTAAAACAATGTAGACCCAGACGCTTTTCAGACTCGTGCTTATTTTCAACTTCTCTTTCATAACCTTTACTTTTCGTTCGTGTGTTAACATTCAGTTCATGAAGTTAACATTGGCTTAACATAACAAAAGTAAGTAAAGTTCCCCGACTCTCCGAAGAGTTCAGTGCCTTAAGTTTACCAAAACCGCAGTCAATAACAGCCTAAGGTGTTGCTCCTTAGCTTGCTTATCCGATAAAAAAGCCTCTTTTTCTCCAGGGTGTCTCGATCAATAATGACCTTCATCTTCGCATCAGGCTTCCTGCATTACCTTTTCTATAGCTTGAACTGGCAAAGGGTACAGATTCGTCAAGAGCAAAACACTTAATCCTGAATCACCTCCAAGAGATACCAGCCCATGGGATCAATTTCAGGCGCAGTAGATGTTGAAAAAAAGATATCTTGACTCCCTAAATCCAGCGTGTGCAAATCTCCGTCCATATCAATCTCAAGCGGCAAGGAGGAACTCACATTTTCCCAACGCACAGAATATAAGTCTTCCGGCCAGGCTGTTAGTTTCACCTTGAGCGGCTCTGTTTGGTTCAAATACACATCCATCATGTCTGTCAAATCATAATTCGTGTAGTCTGAAACCTCCTCCAAAAAGTCCAGGGTCGTCCATTGATTTTCATAACTATGAGCCGAGTGCTGCGCCAGATCATACAGCATATCAAAAAAATCTTCATCACCCAGCACCCATCGCAGACTGTGCAACACATAGGCCCCCTTAAAATACACCTCGCCGGTGTAAGCCGTCTTCGTATCTGCCGGCCGATCCGGCACCAACGGCCGAAGGAAACGGATGCCCGGCCGCACATTAAGGGCTTGCTCCCGGTAGGCCTCCTTACCGCCATAGGCTTCGTGTGCCAACCAGTCCCCATAGGTGCAAAATCCTTCGTGCAACCAAAAATCGGCCCAATCCGGAACCGACAATTTATTTCCCCACCACTCGTGCCCCAACTCGTGATGCAGCAACCAATCAAAAACAACGCCTCCCAGCGTATCAAAGCGAAAACGATTTCCATAGGCATTTATGGTTTGATGTTCCATACCTAAATACGGTGTGTGCACTATTCCCAGTTTCTCCTTTGAAAACGGGTACGGACCAAAATAAGACTCCTGCGTTTGAGCCGACTGTCTAAATACTCGCATCATTTCAGACATCCGGTCTGCATCCACCTCCAATAAGTAAATCACCATAGGCACCGTATCGCCCGACACTGAAATAAAAGGCTGCTCCCCACGCTCGAAGATTCCTGTGGTGAAATTTATATTATACGGACTAATGGGATATTGACTTTCCCAGATATAAGTCAGCGTTTTGTCCGATTCACGCAGCTCGCTCAACAGCCCGTTCGCAGCCACAACATAAGGTTTCGGCACCGTTATTTCCTGACGTACGCCCTCCAGAGCACGCTTTGACGGATGATTCACACAAGGCATAAACAGCACACCTCCTGCATTTTGAGAACTCAGGCCTTGCCAGTGATTCCCCTCCGCATCTTTTGCCCAGGTAAAGCCTCCACTCCAGGGCGGCCTTTTCGCCACTGGAGGTGTCCCGGAATAAGCCACATATACCCAGCCCGAATCCGGCGCTGACTGAATATCAATCACATCCTCCGTCCTCGAAAAAGATAGCGCTTCTCTCGCCGTCCGCACTCCTTCGACTTCGTACCAGGGCCCAAGCTGAAGGCGAAGCGTCTCCCGGCCTTTGGGCAGTCGATACCGAATACCCAACTCTCCTCCAATCTGTCGGGCATCCAGATTCACACGCAATCGCAAGTCATATTTATACACCTCGATTCCCTCTTGCATAGAATCTATTGCGCCACCCCATGTAAGCCCCGCCGCACGCTGTCCCGACAAAATCGCAAGGGGGACGAGGACTAGCCATAAACATATCCAATTTTTCATCCCATTAATATAGTGATTTCTTTCAAATCGCCGCAATCGAATTTATATGAGTTTATGTATTTGGGCGTCTCCCCCCGAGGTTCCGCCTCTGGCGGATCTCGAGGGGCCGGGCTATGCGGTGCTCAGTCGGCCCTCCCTGCGGTCGGGCCACTTCACCGGCTACCGCCGGTTCGTGCACCTCCTATCCCTGACGCTTCCGCGCTTCGCGCGG
>CAZVFU010000069.1:0-11755 GCA_964626595.1 uncultured Saprospiraceae bacterium | reverse complement strand
GGACGGGGAGCGCCAAAAGAAAAAAATGAATTTCGCGCGCTGTATAAGGTGGTTTCTCTACTCCAATAGTTCGTTCAAGAGATCGCGAAACGCAGGGCTCTGATAAATGCGGCTTCCATCGTGGGTGATGCCCTGAGCGATGACTTTGCGATGGTTGTGTGCGGGAAAGGCACTATTTAAATAAGTCAGCATGTTTTCACCGCGCTGATAACGGCTGGACCCCAATAGAGTGGCTCGACATTCAGTGGTATTGAGAGAGCCGTCGCTGCCGCTGCCATTGCCGAGCAGGTAGATGAGGTCGCGATCTAAGAATTGCTGATTGACGGTTTGGCGGTCGAGATTGGCAAGGTACGCAGGTACACTGCGATATCCCAGAGGCCAAATGTCATGGCCGGTGCAGCTGGTGGGCGTGAATAAAGTATTGCTGGACTCGTCGACGCGACGGGCATCGGGATAGTAAAAATACTGGCTTTCGCCAACGACAAATGAAAACTGAAGATGGGGATGCTGCTGCTCCATCCCCGTGGCGGCGGCATAGCTGTGTGTGAATAATCCTCCGGAGGACTGGCCTACGATAAGAACCTTTTCCAGAACGGGAAAACGCTCGCGGTTGGCAAGCTGATCGACGAGTTGGTCGATGACGGCAAAAGAACTCAGTCGCGCCTCATCGCTGGAATTTTGACCCTCTCGCCATCCATTACCGGACCAATAGAGATCCGAGCTGCCCGACCGGGGGTCTTCGCGAAAAAAGGGGGCGATCAAAGCCACTTCCGTCTGGCGGTTTTCGGAGGTCAATGTTGACATGAGATACTGAAAGTAGTCATCGGCATTGCGGTTGAGCCCGTGCACCATGATGAGCGCCGTGGTCAGATCTTCCCAGCGGGCCTCCGATTCATAAATCGGAAAACTGCTGTAAAACGAGAATTGGCCTTCTCCATCGGCACTTTGAAGAAGGGTCTGGCGCAAACAGTCCGATGTGGCTTCGGTACATGGCGGCAAACGACGAATGATCCCTTCAGCGCGGGTGCGAAAAGAAATAGCCACGGGTTCCACAAGCGTTTCCCCTTGACTACCTATGGGTTCCGTGGCTATCAATACGTTGTATTCCGTGTCGTTCTGAAGTTGGGCTATTATCTTGACTCGGGTCGACTGCTGACTGTACTCAAAGGACAAATCCGTCTCCGGCCGGAGGGAAAATGCGGCCTGAAAATCATTGGGTTGAAGCGATCGCGAAAATACAAATTCAAGCTCAACATCCGATGGCACCTCGGTGGCGCCATCGGAGAGTTGAGCACTGTTCAACAAAACAGATAATATATCTACGGAAGGCGACATACCAGAATCATCCTCGCAGGCGGAAAATCCTACAGTGAGCAATAATATCAGAAATATCGACCATCGGTAGTACCACATAATTAACTTTTACTGACAGAACAAATACGGGCAGGCGGAGGTTTGCGTGGTGCTCGAGCCGGCTGCACAATCGATGCCGCCATAGACAAAGGAGCCTCCTACTTTATATCCCCAGGACCCCGAGTATTCCCAAAATTGGCCCGTTCCATCGACATCGGCATCTCCGTAGGTTTCGATGACCTCCGATCCCTCAAAAAGTTCGACGCCATCATCTCCATTTTGGTTCATAGCATCACTTTGAACAACCAGGTCAAACTGATCGTAACAAGACCCAAAATACTCTGCGATGGTCCCGGGTTCGCGGGCGACCAATACGTGATCACCGGCCTGGAGTGACTGCGCTGAAAACGTCACTTCGATGCCATCGGTTCCACCGCCGTTATTAGTCACGCCTATACCATAGACACTGAGGTCTGCGATATCGCGATTAGCCCGGATATGTACAGCTTTTCCTCCATTGGTGCCGGAGCCGTCCCAAAGTAAGGCCAGAGCGCCTTGAATTTGAAGGGCTTGGCAAAAGGGATAAACGCAGTCTGAAGATAAGGTGCTGGTCGAATTGGCGGAGCAGTCGAGCTGTCCATATTCCCATTCTCCATTGAGTTTGTAAGCCCAGGTGCCTGTAAATTCCCATTCTTCACCAGTTCCATCAAGTTCTACATCGCCATAGGATTCGATGACTGTATTTTCCTTAAAAAGCTCTACGGGGTCATCTCCATTGAAATTGACACCACCCGAGGGAATAATCTGGGCAAAATCGTTCCAACAATCGCCAAAATAGGTGGACAATCCCATCTCATCTATATCGCGCACTAATAATATGTGATCTCCGGCGGAAACACTCACATTGGGCAGGTCGATCTCGCGACCGTCGGTTCCTCCGCCGTTATTGGCAATACCGACACCATACACGCTCAAGTCGGCAATGTCTTCCAAAACTAACATATGAATGGCTCGTCCATTGGTTCCCGTACCATCAATTTTCAGCGACATGATCCCTTGCAGTTCAATTTCCGGCGGTGTATCTCCCAGTGTCAAATTAAGTACCTGAGGCATGGGTTCTACACCATTTTCTAAGTTCGTTAAACTTAAATCAATCGTTTCTTCGCCTTCGACTTCGGCGTCTGCAATCCCCCACAACTGAATAGTGGCTTGCGTCTCTCCGGCGGGAATGACAAATTCCTCCGCACTCAGACCATAGTCGATTCCTTCTCCCTGGGCACTACCCATGGCCTCTAAAGTGGCAGAAACGGCTTGTAAAATGGGCGCATCGATAGATAGGACCAGCTCGATGGTATCGCCCTCAAAAAAGGAGTTCGTTTCAGTGGTCAAACTTACAGGCGGCGCATTGAATGCCGCAGTAGTAAAGGAGAAGGCTATATCCTGCGTGCTGGACTCTCCATTCTGCCCATAGGTGCCCTGGGGAAGGGATATGCTGTATAAGGTTTCATAATCGAGAGGCGCATCGAAAGTCAAGGTAACGATAGATCCGCTTTCATCATATGCCAGGCCAAAATCGACCTCTGGATCTATGGATAATGCATTTTCAAACGCAGTCTGATCCAAAGCATGAGAAAAGACCCACTCTAATTCGGCTAAAACCGAAACCCCGGTGACTCCATCTACCAGGGCGTCATTTCCCGAATTGACCTGAAGCAGGCGAAAGTCGTTGGAAATCGGAAGGTCATCGTCCATGGAGTCACAAGCCCAGGCGAAGGCCAGAATGAGCGCTACCACTGGCAGCATCAATTGTTTTGATATGATATTGTAATTCATTTGGTTTGAATTTAGGTGAATGAGACGTTTACTCCTGCCGTTTCGGCAAGGGGTGTTCGTCCACTAATTGTTGTAAAAATCGAGCATCTTCTTGATGCGTGAATATGAGATACAGTTTTTCATTATGTCGATCCCGGGTTGTAATCCGGTGAGGTAGGCCCGAGGCTTCCTTTCCGGTAAAAAAACGTGTAAAAGCCAGCCCTAACATATAGGTACCCAACTCAGAGGGATGTTTATCATCAAAAAACAAGTCGAGATCAGGCCGCAATTGGCGCGCATTGGCAAAAAGCATTCCGGCGGGAAAGCAAACGGATTGCGTTTCTTCCGCCAGTTTTCGATATGCTTTGGCGACCGGATCTTGCATAAGCGGATTGGAATCATAGGCCCAGGTCATCATAAAGACCGGCTTCGCTCCTTGTTCATAAACGAGCTGGGCAAATTTTTTGCCATACTCCATGAAGGCCGCTGAATCTCTTAAAGAGGACATGCTGTGGTTATTAAACACCACATAATCCCAGGATTCGGAGGGAATAAGACGACGGGTTTGTGTGCCCCGCTCCTCTTTCCAATGCTGCTCTAAATTCGATCCTCCGACCGTAGACTGTCGGGTCATTATGGCGCTACCTTGTTCCTGAGCCATCGCGGATACTACCTGTGGCAAGTTGTAGAAGTAGGTGAAACTATTTCCTACAAACAGTACTTTAAGTGTATCGGATTGAGCCCGGGTACTCATCTGCGCGAGCAGCATGAGTAGGACGAGGCAGACTGTATGTTGAATCGACCGTAAGTTCATGTTTTGAGTTTACTGATTGACGGGTGTGGGATCAAAAAAGTTGGGCACTGGCGAAGGCGTATTCGCGTTCCGATCAATCTCCGTATCGGGATAGATAAAGCGCTGCGGTAGCTGATCACCCACATTGGGCTCTACGGGAACGCGCACCATTTCTTCCGATTCCGTTCGTCGCGTATCATTAAATGCTTCAATCTGACCAAAAAAGGTAATGTATCGCTCTTCCAATATCTCGCGCAGTAAGGCATCATCGGCAGAGAGGCCATCGGCATTCTCCATGCCACCCGATTCAAAATCTTCAGCGACATAATCGGCATACTCAATATCTGAAGGGTCGGCATTCGTCAGGTATCCACCGCCATTCAAATATTGCCGATAGGCATTGAGTCGGGACAGACCTTCACCAAAACCCACAGATCGGAAACCCGCCTCAGCGAGAATCAACATATTTTCTTCATAGGTCACAATTTGAGAAGGCGCTTCCTGAGCGGCCCAACCATCTACCACATTGGGCTGAATGCCCAAATCCGTCGTTCGGAATAAATATCCAAACCGACCGGCTTCATTGGTTTTGCTATTTCCGCGATAGCGATCAAAATTTGGATTACTTTGCGCATCTGGATTCAGCATACTGGAGAAAAAGTCAGATACGATCAAATCAGACTGTCGGGATTGAATGGCAAAGAACTGGTAGTTTAAATTGGCATTGTCCAGGGCATTGCCATGAATACCCAATAAACTGTTATCCGGTGAACTGATGCCCAATTGAGCCTGCTCATAGGCCTGCATGTAATCTCGCGTATGCAAATAATAGCGGGCCTTCAAGGTGTGCGCCACCTCTTGCCAGGCATTGGGGTCTCCATCGAAATGGATGTCAGAATTCGCGGTTGGTCTTCCGGAACCGGATTGCAAATTGATGATGGCGTCGTCTAATAAGGATTGCAAATTGTCAAACACCTGCAACTGCGCTTCGAAGGCCGGATTTTGAATTTCCGGATCTCCCGCTTGAGAAAAAGGGATATCGCCCCAAAGGTCGGTGGCTGTTCCTAATGCCAGCGCCCGCAAGACTTGTGTAATGCCCAGGGTCACCCCGGCCACGCCTTCATCTGCGGCTGCAGCTTCCGTTTCCAGGGCGTTAATTACAACCTGGACATAAACTGCGTTCCAGTGACCGTCAAAATCACTTGTAGTGACCGCGTATTGAGAGAATCCTTCATGCTGGCGATCAATTCCAATATATTGACCGGCAAAAATACCGGATTTACGAGCTACTTCACCCGTATGCAGATTCATATTTCCCACCTCTGTTCCCGTCAAAATGTACTGATAGGAAGAAGAAGTTGGACTATTCGGGTTTTCATTGAGGTCATCGACCAAATTACTACAAGAGGTCATGACCAGTAGGGTACTGAGAAAGAGTATGATATGTTTCATAATTGATTTTCTTTAAAAGGTTGCCGAAAGAGTAAAGATGTAGGATTTGGTTGCCGGGTTATTGAAGTAGTCAATACCTCTGGCTTTGCTGACCCCACTTAAGTTCGTATCCGGGTCATTCCCCTCAAATTCGGTCCAGATAATTAAATTCCGTCCCGTCAGTGAAAACTGCAGACTGCTCAAACCTAAGTTACGCTCTAGCCACGGTGATCGGGCTGTATAGCTCAGTACGATTTCACGAATACGAGACCATGAACCATCTTCTATATACAGCTCATCATTTCCACCACCGAAAAAGCCGCCATCTCCATTGTACCAACTTTCTGTCAGCGCTACGGGACCATTCCCAAAATCGTGAATCCGACCCCGGAAGGTTTCGCCGGCCAGTATGACATTGCCGTCATAATCGAGTAGGTTTTGATTGGCTGTAGTTTCTGCAGCGGTACCTCCCCAGGTTCCTAAGTCCGTCATAACGGACTTAGTTCCCGCAAAGATGTCAGCCCCCTGAAAGGTTTCTAAAAGTACGGATAAGGAGAAGTTTTTGTATCGCAGAGTACTAAAGGCCGACCCCTGCCAATCCGGATTCGGATCGCCGAGAACGCCTTCTACCTGATCCTGAACGGGAAATCCGTTTTCATCAAAAACAACATTGCCATCATCGTCACGTAGCGTTCGGGAACCCCACAACACACCAATCGGCTGCCCCTGAAGAGCTCGAGAATTAACAGCGGACAAACCTCCCAGATTGATCGTTAATCCCTGATCCAACCGACTGACATTGTTTCGAACGGCAGTGAAAAGAACATTCACATCCCAGGACCAGTCATTTCCATCGACAACTCTGTATCCCAAATCTAACTCTACACCCTGATTTTCCAATTCCGCACCATTGGTGTAGATACGAGCCAGACCGCGGGAATTAGCAATAGGGAAATCTAAGAGGACATCTGAAGTCGTATTGGTATAGTAGGTTCCACTCAAGGACAATCGATCATTCAGAAATCTCAAATCCAGTCCTACTTCCGCCTCTCTTTTTCGCTCTGGTCGCAGGGAAAGGCTACCCCGCTGCGAACTGGGAACGAATGAGCCATTTCCATAGAGTGAGCTCGCCAGACCTCCTCCCAGAGGATCACTGAAACTCCGAGCAATAAATAGGTTCGATGTATTGTACCGCGACGGTTGAACGCCCACTTCACCATATGAAAAGCGAAGTTTACCAAAACTAAGAAAGGAGTTATCCATGGCTTTGAGCTTGGTAAACTGCCATGCGATGGATGTGGACGGGAAGTAAAAGGTATTGTCTCCGGTATTGCCAAAGGTGGAGGCGGATTCACCACGCAGTGTCCCGTTTATAAATAACATGTCGTATAGAGCCAGATTGGCTGAGGTATACACACCCACCGTTCGCTCCTGGCCAAAGGTGCTGTTCACTACCCTGTTTTCGGGCAGCGCATTATCAATGTCGCGGATCCCACTGGCTACATCTGTAAACTGAATGAAGTTGGTGATACTGCTCCCGTCAGTGATTAACCGGCGATCATTGTAATTAAAACCTAAAAGAATATCACCCGACACATTTTTGCTGAACCGGGTACCTGCTTTTGCAATGTAGTCCATATTGAAAATGGTGTTCCGAGCCAGTTCTTTATCAAACCGACCTGTCCGGAAAGCACCCGCTGCGGAACCCGGTGTAAAGAATTGCTGGGTCCATTCAGAGAACTTATCCAATCCCACACGACCAATTAAATCCAGCCAGGTGGTAGGTGAAACGGTCAATTCTGCATTCGTAATGAAGCGATCGACATCCACCAAATTCTCCTGCTCATTAATCGTCCACAAGGGATTGTTGTAAACCGCAGCCTCACGTGATCCCAAATACCGTCTGTAAGATCGCTGGCGGTTAGAGACCGGAGCAGATTCGGGACCGGCATAGTAATCGCCCCGGTATCCGGTTTGATCAAAATCAGCTGGCGTTCTCAGTAGACCTAAATGCAATCCCGATGAACTCGCTCCCCGGCGGATTCGATTTGTAACACTTTTGGCATAAGAGCTCGTTACTTTCAACTTCACTTTCTCGCTAAACCGAAATCCGGCATTCAATCGAAAAGTTGTTCTTCGATAATCAGAGTTATTGCGAATGATACCTTGTTGGTTCATGTCGCTCAAACTTGCAAAAATGGTACTATAGTCGTTACCACCGCTCACGCTGATATTATTTTCCCAAAAGTGTCCATTCTGAAAGATTTGATCAAAGTTTTGATCGTTGAAACGCGTTCTGGAATTTTTCTCCTCGATGGGGTAATAGAGGTTACCCGCCTGATCTACAAAATACTCGCCCGATGTATTTAGCACATCCGGTTCGCCGGATCGATCACTAATTTTATCGCCCCATGAATCCCTTGCCGTCGGATCATACACACCGTTATCGCCTTGTCCAAAGGCCGTTTGTTGCGGATAACGACCGGTAATTCGATCCACGGAAAAGGTACTTTTATAATTCACAGTCATTTTTTGATTGTACTTGCCCGACTTCGTCTTGATGACAATCACACCTCCCAGTGCCCGGGTTCCCCAGAGGGCAGCTGCAGAGGCACCCTTGAGCACATTAATGCTTTCTATATCGTTGGGGTTGATATCATTCAGTCGGGACTGCGCTGCAATAGAGGACTGCTCACCTCTTGAGGCATTACTAATTGGTACCCCATCCACCACAATTAAGGGCTGAGCATCCCGATCAATGGTAGATAAACCCCGAATCTGAATATAAGCTCCACCTCCGGGATCACCTGAGTTCCGAGAAATCCGAACTCCTGAGGCTTTCCCGGACAGGGAGTTGATCAGATTCGGTTCTGCCGCCTCCTGAAGAGTTTCGGCTGCAATCTGAGAGCTGGCATAGCCCAGTTCATCTTTGTTTTCCTCAAAACCCAAAGCGGTAACCACCACTTCGTCTATTACCTGGGCATCCTCGTCAAGTATGACGTCAATTTCAGTTTGTCCGGCCACCGGTATAGTTTTGGTCTTTAAACCAATATAGGAAAAGGACAATACTGCATTTTCACCAGTAACTACAATCTCGTAG
This sequence comes from uncultured Saprospiraceae bacterium, assembly GCA_964626595.1. Classification (GTDB taxonomy): domain Bacteria; phylum Bacteroidota; class Bacteroidia; order Chitinophagales; family Saprospiraceae; genus JAWLFI01. Next base: position 3,266 of record CAZVFU010000069.1, on the reverse strand, counting down.
ACTCCATCAATATCCGTTATAGTCCCTCGGTCAGTACCTAATTCCTTTATGGTTGCTCCGATAACGGGTAATCCTCCGTCATCAGTCACAGTTCCCTTTACCGTTTGCTGAGCAACCAGCCCTGCGGAAAAGAACAGGAGGAGCATGACCCCAAATAGTATTCGTTGTTTCATAGTTCGAGCATTTTGTTTAAGAATGAAATCCATCAATTTGATTTAAGTTCTGCCGGAAAAGCATACGGATCAAAATCCCACAATACCGGCAAGAGAAAATATACCATCAAAAAAATGATGGCGATAGATATTAGATTTAGCCAAATTCCTTTTTTTACCATATCGACGATCCGCAAATAGCCAGACCCAAAAATTACGGCATTGGGTGGCGTGGCAACGGGAAGCATAAAAGCGCAAGAAGCTGCGAGGGTCGCGGCCACCATCAAAACAATAGGATGTATATCAATAACCACTGCCAATGAAGCCAGTATTGGCAGAAGCATAGCAGTGGTTGCCAAATTCGATGTAATTTCTGTTAGAAAATTGACAGATAAGATCAAAATCAGTAAGAGCAGAACCAAAGATGCGCCCTCCAAAAGAGACATCTGACTACCCAACCAGCTAGCCAGACCACTGTCTGTAAATCCCTTGGCCAAGGCCAGACCCCCACCGAAGAGGATTAAAACGCCCCAAGGTAACTTAACCGCCTCCTTCCATTGGATGAGCTTCCGGTGTTTACCGGGACCAGCAGGAAGAATAAATAAAATGAGCGCGGCCGCAATGGCAATCATGGTGTCGTCCAGAGCTGGAATAAATGGATTCAGGAGTGATGAGCGAAAAATCCAGGCCATGGCTGTAATCGTAAATACGCCCAACACCCATTTCTCTTCAAAGCTAATTTTCCCTAGTTTCGCCAATTGCTCAGAAATCTCCTCCCGACCGCCCGGAAAATGGCGATCACCCAAATCAAAGGCGTAGCGTGTCAAATAAAACCAACAGATCACAAGCAAACATAATGAGACGGGCAAACCGATCATTAACCAACTTGCAAAACTGATTTCTATCCCGTAAATATCTTGAACTATACCTGCGAGCACCAGATTAGGTGGGGTTCCAATAAGCGTACCTATACCTCCAATTGAAGCACTATAGGCAATAGATAACATTAAAGCTTTGCCGAATATCTCGCTGTTTGGCTTGTCCGGTGATTTCGAATCCTCGAGTTGTTTGACAATTGCAATTCCAATGGGCAGCATCATAACGGATGTAGCGGTATTGGATATCCACATGGATAAGAAGGCCGTCGCTACCATAAAGCCCAACAAAATAAATTTGAGATTGGAGCCAATCCGGCGAATAATATTTAGCGCAATCCGCCGATGCAAGTTCCATCGTTCTATCGCAATGGCTAAGACAAATCCGCCGATGTATAAAAATATGTAAGGGTGACCGTAAGCCGAGGTTGTAGATTTGATGTCTAAGACACCTAACAAAGGAAATAAAAGTACAGGTAATAAAGCAGTCGCAGCGATAGGAATTACTTCCAGAGTCCACCATATGGCGATCCATGCGGTGGATGCCAATACGTATTTTCCTTCAGTACTGAGATCATCGGGATGAAACAATAAAATAATCAGCGCGAAAGCCAACGGTCCGAGGAACAATCCCGACCGCTTTGTCGTCTTTTCACTGCTCATTTTCTTAAAGGCCTTCACTCAACCATCATTTTCGACATTTGTTTGATTTACAGTTACTGGAAGATTTCCAGTATATATATACCCAAGGTCAATTTATTGTTAACTTTAGGACAGCTGCTGGCAACAAAATACAGTGTTTTAGTCCCAGCCACACGACCAAAGGTATATGGATAATCTTCAAAAACAAAAATTTTAATTTTGTAAAGCGGACTTTTTACACCTCTTTACATCTCTTTACACGATTTTACACAAAATGGATAGCAAATTAAATCAAGAGTTCATCACCGCTTTAGAGGCTCATTTTGGAGCCTGGGAAAGAAACACATCCCGCTTTGGAAATGCATCTTTTGGGCGCATTGCGAAAGAATTGTGCATGAGTCCAAGCCAATTTAGCAAGCTCATCTATGGCACAGCCACTGATGGGATGTACGTTCGGGCCATTCGAAACGTGAATCGCTTAGCAGAAACAAAAAAGGCGCAAGAAGAGAGAGACCAGGCAGCTCAAAAACTAAAATCTGCTCGAAAAAACTTAAACTCGATCCAATCTAAGGGATCCAAAACCCGATTTATCGTTCTTGCCCTCCTTGTACTGGCTTTGATTATTTTTCTATGGAAGGCCTTTTCTCCATCGAGCCCGTCCACGCAGCTTCCCAGCAAAGAACTTCATCCTCTAACCCCATTTTTTGACCAAAATTTCAATGCCGATTTTCACTCACCCTACCTCCCAAGCTCCCAGGTACAAGACTTTTGCCCATGCAGTGCCTTCGAAGGCGAATGGTCACTAAGTCAATCCTATAAACTGCCCCTCCCTGCCAATCGAAAGCCGGGCATTTATTACCAGGCAAAAGATGCCGAAGTCCGAATGAAATGCTTTAAGAGTGATACCTCCGGACTGGGACGGGGTCGTGTACTCATCGCTTTCGAATACCTCACCAATGAAATCTGGGTAGACACAGAACAGACACCCCTATCCCCCACTTACTTTAATAAGGATTCGAAATCATTCACCCCTGCATTTGACTCCCTCGATTTTGAAAACAACCCCCAGTTTAAGCGGGTGGCTACCATATATTCCTTTTTCATTGACCGCTTTTTGATCTACCCCGACTCCATTGTTCGAAGAGGGGAACCCGTAGGGCGATACGCTTCTGACGTCGACGCTGATCTCATTTCGGAATATGAAATTAATCTCAAACACGTATTGGATCATGTCCTTGGAGATCTCACCCAAACCAATTGCGAAAGCACTCCAAATCCATTCTGCGATCCCAATGACCTGACACCCGGCGAAAGCGTGATTACTTTTGATTGTCTCTACACTATATCGAACGAGAATCTGGGCATCGGAGGCGGCTATCCCTATTCCAAGGGCTACAAACTCGAAAAACAAAACTACTCGGACAATTTGACCTGCAATTGCTCCACAGCCTATCCTCAGTAATCTTAGCTCCCTTTCGGCATATGATTTTCATAATAATTTGGGCGTACCCCGCGGATACGCGGGGCGCTACGCTTCAGGGCTATCGGCCACCTCCTTCCTCGGTGTCTGCCGCCCCTGGCGGCACCCTTTCGCATC
>CAZVFU010000068.1:6105-11956 GCA_964626595.1 uncultured Saprospiraceae bacterium | reverse complement strand
GTACCTATTCCCCTCCCTCGGAGGGGTGGCCGCCGCAAGGCGGTCGGGGTGGTTCCTATTCTTTCCGCACCGCTTTTACCAATCGGTCAACTTTTTCCTTCGAGTTCCGTCCGAGCATACCGCACTGAAAGATATAGACTTTATCGCCTTTGAGTCGCAATTGACGGAAGTCATAATCCAAAGCAGCTGAATCGATCTGCAAACTGTAAATAAATCCTTCGTCCCACTCCTCCTCTATCTTTTCAAAATAGGCTTCCTCCCGGACCATATCTTTCTGCTCTTCCACTAAGCTCTCGATATTCGTGGTCTGGACATCCATACCAAACACCTGCAAGCTATACTCATCACTTCCTTTTAAGGTGATGTCTTGCATAGTACCGAGACTGCTAACTTTTACCTCCAAATCTTCCGGCCCCATTACTTTTAGGGGAACACCCTCTCCAATCAAATTATGTTCTGTCCAGTCCTCAGAAGGGTCGGGAGTACAAGCAGTAAAAGTGAGGATAAAAAATAGCCCTAAACCTATAAATAATCGAAGCATGATCTATTGTTTTTACAAAAGTACGTTAATCGAGGGGGAAATCCGAAGTGCATTTGTTGGATTCAATCCCCAAATGCATTCATCAAACGAAGGTTGACCTACTTCGCTGTTTTTATCGTGCAACCAATCGCTTTAGTCATCGCTGGATTGGGATCTTTGCCCGCTTCTAAGGCAGAAATTGCGTCTCTTAGATAATGTTCATCGGCAGCTTCAGCAGATTTGTAGTTATTATCGATGGCTCCAATGTAGCGAAGGATGCTATTCTCATCTACGAGAAATACATGTGGCGTACGCTCGGCGCCAAACTTAGGATATACTTTTTGGCCCTTATCCAAAACATACTTAAATGGAAAGTTTTTCTCGCTGGCGCGCTCCTTCATTTTCTCAAAACTATCATCTGGCTGTACATCAGGATCATTGGGGTTGATGGCAATAACGGGATAACCTTTGGGAGCCCATTCGTTATGAAGCTCAATGATTCGGTCCTCATACGCTATGGCATAGGGACAATGATTGCATGTAAAAATGATGATATAGCCCTTGGCATCGGGATAATTTGCCATAGATACCATTTCTCCGTCAGTACTTTTCAATGAAAAATCATCGACGACGTCTCCGATTTCATATTGTGCCGAAACCGTAAAAATAAGGGTCAGGATAAGCAGAGCAGTCAAAATGTATTTCATAGCTTGTTTTTATGGGAAAGTTTGAATAATGTCTTCCAACTCTTCAACAGAGTGGAAAGATTGTTGGTAAAATTTTCGCTGATTGTTTTTGTAAAATAAAGTGGCTGGAATCGCTCCGGACCAAGAAGGGTCCACCTTGTCGATCCATTTATTGGCATCGGGGTCATCCAACAGCCATACATCCGGATGCAGCTTACGATCTGCAATAAAAGGTAATACCCGCGTTTGCATTTGAGTTTCCATGTCCAGACTCACCAAAATGACTCGAATTCGAGGGTCATCTGCATATTTTCGACTTAGGGTATTGAAATAAGGCATCTCCTTTACGCAAGGTTGGCACCAGGTAGCCCAAAAGTTAACTATAACTAATTGTTCGGGATCTGCCGGGAGCCGAGCTTCCAACCCTTCGAAGTCCATGACAGGCACCTCCGGTGATACCTGTGCAGTCATATTCCCGACGAAGAGTCCAAAGAGAAATATCCATGTCATAATTGTTCTCATAGGATGATATAACTTCGATTCACCTTAAACTGTTGTTCAAATCTGTTGGTCTTCGCAATATCTGACTATTGAACAGAAAACGTCCAACCTTTTGCTCGAACTTTATCCAATAGCACCCCATCGACTGCGATGTGGGCAGCTTTACTTACCAATTTCAGGGTCTCCTCTCCATGATGTACACGAAATTTTAAGACATGCTCACCAGGGTGATGTTCAATTACCTCGTCAATAGCAGTCATGGTTTCGTCTACTAAATCATCCAGCGTAAATTCGAGGGTAAGACTCTTTATCCGGTCTTTTCCCACAGACGAAAGTTGCCGTACTTCTTGTATATTAAACTGCAGATCTCCGGTCCGGTAGCGCTTACGAAACGATCCTTCGACATATAAAACCTGACCTTGTTGCAAGAGCTCTTTACTCCGCATATATTCTTCGCCAAAAATCACAAAGCTTTGAGAACCTGTAAAGTCCTGCAGGGTAAAACGACCATACCCCTCACCGCGCTTAGAAATCCCATGGAATGCTTCGGTTACGATTCCCCCTAATGCGAGCTTTCTTCCTTCTTTTTCTTGTTCATGCAATTCTTGTAAGGGGCACTTTACGAAGGCATTGTATTCGAAGGTGTAATCATCCAGCGGATGACCGCTGGCATATATACCCACCACCTCTTTTTCCATTTCCAACATCTTGATTAAAGGCCACTTGATGTCGGCCGGCACATCGGGTTCGTGCACCAACTCTCCAGAGATATCTCCAAAAAGCGAGTTGGACAGCTGTTGTTTTTGATTTTGATAGCTTTGGCCGTATTTAATCAGTGCTTCCACATAGGTGTCATATGGCCCGCTGGCAGCAAAAAGTTGTGCGCGTTTCACACCCAAACAGTCAAAGGCACCTGCCTTGGATAGGCTTTCCATGACGCGCTTATTGACTCCGCTGAGTTCGATCCGCCGCATCATGTCCGGGAGATCCGAAAAGGGGCCATTCTCCTTGCGTTCGGCCAAAATCACTTCCACTGGACCCTCGCCAACGCCTTTGAGAGCCGATAAGCCAATCACAATGTTTTGATCTTTCGTAACGGAGAAATCCATGCCTGATCGGTTGATATTCGGAGGCTCAACTTCAATACCCATACGTTTGCATTCCCGGAGGAATAAGTTGACTTTTGAGATGTCGCTCTTATTGTGCGTTAAAGCAGAGGCGAGAAACTCCTGGGGATAATTGGCTTTTAGATAGGCCGTTTGGAAAGCAACGAAGGCGTAGCAAGTGGAATGCGATTTATTAAAGGCGTATGATGCAAAGGCCTCCCAATCTTTCCAGATTTTATCCAGTTTTTCTTTGGCGTGACCTTTACTTTTGCCCCCTTCGATAAACTTGGGATACAATTCGTCGATAATCTCCTTCTTCTTCTTTCCCATTCCCTTCCGTAACATATCAGCCTGCCCCCGGGAAAAGCCGGCCAGCTTTTGAGACAGGAGCATCACTTGCTCCTGATAGACGGTAATCCCGTAAGTTTCCTTCAGAAATTCCTCCATATCGTCCAAATCGTAGGAAATCTCCTGGTCGCCATGCTTTCGGGCGATGAAATCGGGAATATACTCCATGGGACCTGGCCGATAAAGAGCATTTACGGCAATGAGATCCTCAAATCGCGTAGGCTTTAAGCCGCGCAAGACATTTTGCATTCCCTCACTCTCGTACTGGAAAATTCCAATTGTATCGCCGCGCTGGAAGAGTTCATATGTCTTTTCATCGTCCAATGGAATTTCATCAGGATCAATTTCGACTTCGTGGTTTTCCTTGACAAGATGTATGGCATCTTTAATAATGGACAGCGTGCGCAGACCCAGAAAATCCATTTTGAGTAAGCCTGCATCCTCAGCTACAGAGTTATCAAACTGAGAAACTAAAAGGTCAGAGTCTTTCGATCGAGCCACTGGCACGTAATTACTGACCTCATCAGGAGTGATAACAACAGCACAAGCATGTAGACCCGTATTCCGTACGGAGCCCTCTAACCGTTGAGCCATTTTAATGGTATCGCCAACGATATCGTTTCGCTTCGCCATATCGCGCAAGTTTTCCACCTTTTTAAAGTCGTCATTGCGCAGTTTGTCTTTAAGGTCTTTGCTCATTTCGTCGCCAGCCAATAGGTCCTTAAGCGAAAAATTGGTCGGGATGGACTTAGCAATACTATTGACCTGATCCAGGGGCAGGTCGAGCACGCGCCCCACGTCGCGGATGGAGGATTTGGCGGCCATTGTGCCATAGGTCACGATTTGCGCCACCTGATTGAAGCCATATTTATTTACCACGTAATCTATTACCTTTTGTCGTCCTACATCATCGAAGTCAATATCGATATCCGGCATGGAAATCCGCTCGGGATTGAGAAAACGCTCAAAAAGTAGATCGTACTTGATGGGGTCGACATTAGTAATTCCCAGACAATAGGCTACGGCTGAGCCCGCCGCCGATCCGCGACCGGGCCCTACCCATACCCCCATCTCACGTGCGGAGGTGGTAAAGTCCTGAACGATGAGGAAATAGCCGGGATAGCCCGAGTCTTCAATTACCTGGAGCTCGAATTCCAGCCGCTCCCGAATCTTTTCTGTGATTTCGCCATAGCGGTCTTCAGCTCCGGTATAGGTCAAATGTCTCAAATATTCCATCTCGGAATGAAAGTTGCCGGGAAGGGGGTATTTTGGCAATACGACATCACGTGCTAAATCCAGGGTGTCGATTTTATCCCAGATTTCCATGGTATGATCTACAGCTTGCGGCACATCCTTAAATAACTGAGCCATCTCCTGCTGAGATTTGAAGTAAAAATCCGAGCTCGGAAAAGCGAAGCGCTCCCCTTTTCCATCTCCTTTGATATCATTCTTTAGATTTCCGGTATTGACACAGAGCAAAACATCGTGCGGATCCGCATCCTCTTCCTCTACATAGTGCGAATCATTCGTACAGATGGTTTTAATATTGTACTTTTTGGCCAGGGAAAGCAAAACCTGATTGACATCTTCCTGAGATTTTCCAGAAGGAATAATTTGATTGTGCTCATTGCGGATCGTTACATTGTCCATCCCCCGATGGCGCTGTAATTCAATGTAAAAATCTTCTCCAAAAAGATCCAGCCACCATTTGACCATTTCCTCTGCCTTTTCGTCTTCGCCCCGCAGGATGGTTTGTGGGATTTCCGCTCCGATGCAACAGCTGGTGGCAATGAGACCTTCGTGATATTCGAGAATGAGTTCCTTATCAATACGAGGAAATTTGCCATACATACCATCAATAAAGCCCAGAGAGCAAAGCTTAGTCAGGTTTTTATAGCCCGTTTTATTTTTTGCGAGTAGTAATTGATGATAGCGTTTGTCCCGCTCTCCCTTTGATTTGGCAAAGCTAGTCTTCCGGCGGTCCTCTACCATGTAGAATTCACACCCCAGAATGGGTTTCACCCCTGCTTTTTTAGCCTCGTTGACGAATTTGAATGCACCGAACATATTTCCATGATCGGTCAGGGCTACCCCTTTCTGGCCATCCAGAGCCGCTTTTTGCATCATATCCTCGATGCGTGAGGCACCATCGAGCAGGGAATATTGTGTGTGACAGTGAAGGTGGCAGAATTGGGTCATAATAAAAGATCAATATGAGTTTTTGAAATAAAAGGAAAACTAAGATACGAAAGTGATATATTAAAAAAAATAATTATGTAGAAGTTATACCAGAATTCTTCTCCTCTCCTTCTTAAGTATGTTTCGAAGTCTAACAAACGAAGCTTAGAGACTTATCTAGTAAATGTGGGACTTTAAGTATCCTGCTTCAATGACTAGACCAAAGCGATCCATTCAGTCCTTCAAGCCTGATCCTCTACGCGTCAGGGATAGGAGGTGCCGCGACCTCGTGTCATTACCAATAAATTCCTTATCTACCTGGCCTTAGTCTACCTTTCCTGCTCTTCAGCAGCAGAGACAAAGCGCGCCTGGTCTCTACTGCTCTACTCCACCACCGCACCTTGATCTGAACAAAAATCTCCAGCCCTTTTTCCATACTTATTTAGTGGTAATGACACCAGGGAGCGGGTCCCGAGGTCCGCCCTGTGCGGCCTCGAGGACGAAACCACCGC
>CAZVFU010000068.1:0-6005 GCA_964626595.1 uncultured Saprospiraceae bacterium | reverse complement strand
CCAGGGAGCGGGTCCCGAGGTCCGCCCTGTGCGGCCTCGAGGACGAAACCACCGCATAGCCCGACCCCGTACCGAGAAGCGCGGAGCGCTTCCGAGGACGGGGTGACGCCCTAAAACACATACTTTAAGAAGGGGAAATGGTAGATACCTCAGTGGCCATTCGGGCCCAATCGATGGCATGATGAGAAGCGTGTGTGATGACCTGACCTTTGTGAACGATAATGAGTTGTGGGGATTGGTGGGCGAGATCGAGTTCCTCCGCAATCATTCGGGATAGGTCGCGATGGGCTATGAGATCTAAATAGTAAATGGGGATATTATGGGGCATCTTTTGCGACTGATCGGTCAGTTCGCTCATGACATGATGACTGGTTCCGCAGCGCGTACTGTGCTTAAAAAAAGCGATGGGCTGATGATGCGATTTTTCCAGGGCGTTACGAACATCTGCCTCGGTCTCCAGAGTAGACCAAAATTCAGGTAATGCCGTTGATGAAAACCAATCTAAAAAGGCCATAATTTGCAGTTTATAGGATGTAATAAAATCAGTGGCATTTAGTTCAAATCTGGCGTTAGGAGAGACATATATATGATATAAAGTATTCGATCCATGGATAAAAGTAAGATAATCAAATCGCTTTACTTGTGAAAAACAAATGTTTGTATAACTCACTGATAGTTTGTTACTTAGCAGAAGACTAAGGCCTTAAATATGATTCATACAGAAACTCAAAAAGTGTCTCCCTTCAAGATTGCCATTAGCGTGGTATTATTGAATTGCTTAGTTTTGCTTACTTATTTGATCCAATGATGTAGTTTTTGGGATTTCACATAAATTTTGTGAAATCTTTTTTTCATGCGAAAATTAATACCTACATTAACGACATCAAAGTGACGTGAAACCTCTTATCCCTATGAATTTTCCGTTAGAGAATTACAAAGCTCATTTTGCGCATTATGCGGGTGACATGACCCACGCAGAAGGATTTGAGTCGGAACTGACAGACGAAGAATCTTTTCTCCTGCGCGCCGGAGGCCTGCCTAAGAAGGGTGTTCCTTACTTTTATTTTGATACCAGTATACACGAGTGGCGCAATCTACCACTAGATTCTTACTTAGTCTGTCTGGGGACCTGCGAAGGTCCGCAAACCCGCCACTATATTTTCCTGGACTTAGATCACAAAGTGTATATCCGGTGGGCCAACGGGCATGTAGAATTTGTAAACAGCAGCTTATCTTGTCTGATGAGGTCACTTTTAGCGTACAGCGAGTGGTTGGAATCTATTGAGCAAATTGTGGAACACTCCGGCAGTTACTTGATTCAAAATGAGGATATTTTTGAATTATACTATCAGTTGCGATCGATAGATCAGGAGGCGATTCACCCCGATGGTCTGTGGATGTATTTGATGGAGGAATACCCTGTTTTTGAAGTCGAACAGCCTTATCTGGACGAGAGCCTTGGATAATTACAGGCCATGAATTCCTGGGAAAAAGGCGTCTTCGTAGTGAGTGAGTTTCCATTCCCTTTCCCATTGACTTAGTGTAATGATATCAAAGCGAAACTCGCCAGACCAGCGGATCTGTGCCATATATTCATAAGCGGCGTTTGCCAGTGCGCGCTTTTTGGCCTGCGAAATACCCCAGCGTTGAACAGCATAGCCAGGATCTACCCTTGTTTTCACCTCAACAAATACTAAGGTTTCGTCCTGCCTGGCAATGATATCAATTTCGTAAGGCCGTTGGCGCCAATTGCGCTCCAACAGGAGATATCCCGCGCGATACAAACGCTCGGCTGCGTATTGTTCCCCTTTTCGGCCGACTGACCATTGACTTGCCATATCGTAAACTTACAGAATTTCTGCACTATGGGTCGTAAATTTCTTAATATTGAGGAGAATTACGAATACATGGAAAAATTAATAGCTGAGTTTCCAGACCAATTGCAGGAGGCGCTGGATATAGGCCGAAAAGCCCACATTGAATCCCGAAAAGATATACACGAGGTATTAATTTGTGGAATGGGAGGCTCTGGAGTGGGCGCTCATTTTGTGAAGGACTTTGTTTCGGAAACGGCCCAAGTGCCGATTCTCATCAATAAAGACTATGACATCCCGGCTTTTGCCGATGAACATACGCTCGTGCTGGCTTCTTCCTATTCGGGAAATACAGAAGAAACACTCGCCGCTTATGCCGCTGCGAAAAAGCAGAACTGTTCGATTATTGCGATTAGTAGTGGAGGAGAGCTTATGGCCGATGCACAGGCAGCCGGCTTTGACACGATCTCACTCCCTGCAGGCTATCCTGCACCGCGCGCTTGTTTGGGCTTTTCACTAGTCGCTCAGTTGTTTGCCCTGCACAAATCTGGCTGTGTACCGAACTTCTTTGAAGAGCAAATCATCGACACCCTCGAACGCATAAAGCTGGAACAAGAAGATATGCGCTCAAAAGCAGAGCAAATCGCCCAATTAATGGTGCATCGCTTACCTGTGATGTACGGGGCCAATCGAACGGATGCCACTTTACTTCGATGGCGACAACAACTTAACGAAAATGCAAAGCATTTAGCCTGGCATCAGGTTTTTCCCGAAATGAATCACAATGAGATTGTCGGCTGGAAGGGCGACTATTCTCAACTCTTAGTTGTGGCTCTTCGCCATCGAGACGACCCGGCGCGGCATCAATTGCGCATGGATTTGACGCGCGAGGTGTTTCAGCATTGGGCCGGTGGATATATGGAGGTGTACTCCCGCGGGGGCAGTTTTCTTGAAAAAAGTTTATATCTCGTACATTTGGGCGACTGGGTTTCTTACTATTTAGCCGAACTCAAAGGAGAAAATCCCGATGAGGTGAAAGTCATTGACCATTTAAAAGAACAACTCAAAAAATACGATTAACTATGGATTTGGAGGGAAAAGTAATATTAATCACAGGCGGATCTCGAGGAATTGGAGCTGCCATTGTTAAAACTTGTCACGAGGCAGGGGCTCAAGTGGCCTTTACCTATCGGTCTTCATCCCATCAAGCCGATGAATTGGTCAACGAACTGGGCACTCGGGTCAAAGCCTACCAAAGCGATGCGGCAGACTACGAGGCTGCTGGCGAGCTGATTCGAACCGTGATAGAAGATATGGGCGCTATTGACGGCCTGATCAATAATGCCGGCATCACCAAGGATAATCTGCTCATGCGCATGTCAGAAGAGCAATGGGACCAGGTCATGCACGTGAATCTCAAATCCGCCTTCAACCTGACGAAGCACTGTATGCGCCCCATGATGAAACAGCGCAAAGGCTCTATTATCAATATGAGTTCAGTGGTCGGCATGTTCGGCAATGCCGGACAGTCCAATTACGCTGCTTCTAAAGCGGGACTTATAGGTTTTACTAAATCTATTGCCAAGGAAGTGGGATCGCGAAATATCCGCTGCAATGCCATTGCACCGGGATTTATCGCCACAGAAATGACCGAGGAACTAGATGAGAAAACCAAGCAGCAGTTTCTGGCCAATATTCCGCTGAAGCGCTATGGAACAGCAGAAGAAGTCGCGAACCTCTGCGTCTTTTTATTGTCTGACAAATCTGCCTACATCAGTGGACAGGCCATTTCGATTTGTGGCGCTTTAAATACATAGGCTTTTACAGATCGCCTTCCTGCGGGCGTATGATTATCTCTTCAACCGTAGACTTTGGTGGCAAATCCCAGGCGGCATAGACCATATGGGCTACATGCTCGGCATCCATCAACCGGTCGGGCGGCAATTCCGCACCTTCCCACGATCGACTCCAGGTGGCTCCAGGCAAAATCGCCGTCACCTTGATATTGTCATCTTTTAGCTCGGCCCGAAGGCAATTATTAAATCCCAACTGTGCCCATTTTGAAATCGCATAAGATCCTCCATTGGGATAAGCGGTGATGCTGGCAATCGAGCACATATTAAAAATATGGGCGGGCTTTGACTGTTCTAAAAGAGACATCGCTGCCCTGGTGCCATAATAAGACGAATACAGGTTGGTTTCCATCATGAGTTCCAGGTTTCCATCCTCTTCTTCCAACAAAGCCCCCGGAATAAAGACCCCGGCATTATTGACCAGCACATCCAAACGGTTCCACCGGGATTCGATGGCGGCAATAAATTGGCTCCAATCCTCACGCTTGCGAACATCTACGGACTGTAGAAGTATATCTGCCTGGGGATACAAATGGGTAATTTCTTTTTCCACCTCCCTAAGGTCTGATTTTGTTCGAGATGCCAGCGCCAGAGCCCAACCTTCTCGCGCAAATCGATTCGAAATAGCTCGACCTATGCCGGCGGTTGCTCCCGTAATGGCTATAACTTTTACATTCTCCATGAGTGATTTTTTCTTTACTTACTTTAAATTATAATAAATTTAGGGCCGCATAGTTACGGATACGGGAATAAATTTCAAAAATTGAATATACTACATCATTTCGGGCGCTACATACTGATGATGAAAAAAACCATCAGTCGACCAGAGAATATACGCATGTACTGGAAAGAAACCATGCGGCAAATGAACGATATCGGAGTGGGGTCACTCACCATCATCATGTTGATTTCTGTATTTATTGGGGCGGTGACTGCCGTTCAGTTTTCTTATCAACTCGGATCTGCCATGGTGCCACGTTACTACGTAGGGTATATCGTTAGGGATATCACGATTATTGAGCTCGCTCCGACCATCACCTGTTTAGTATTGGCTGGGAAAGTGGGGTCAAATATTGCGGCTGAACTGGGCGGAATGCGGCAAAAAGAACACATTGATGCCATGGAAATTATGGGCATTAACACCGCTTCCTACCTGATCTTACCCAAAGTCATTGCAGCTCTCTTCGTCGTCCCCCTGCTCGTCTGTCTGGCCGCCTTCGTCAGCATCGGCGGCGGTTATATGGCCACTGTACCCACGGGATATTTTACCGGTCCTGAGTACATTCAGGGGCTACGTTCCTTCTTTGAGCCGTATAATGTCTTCATGATGTTCGTCAAAGCCACCGTTTTCGGCTACATCCTGACCACCGTATCCTGTTATATGGGCTATTTCGTGACGGGAGGAAGCATCGAACTCGGAAAGGCCAGCACGAATGCCGTTGTGTATAGTAACATTTTAATTCTATTGGCGGATTATGTTATCGCTGTAATATTAACTGGATAGTCTATGATACGCGTAGAAAATATAAAGAAATCATTCGGCGATCTCGAGGTCCTGAAAGGCATTGACTTGAATTTCTATAAAGGGAAGACCAATATCATCATCGGGCGCAGTGGAGCGGGTAAAACAGTTCTACTCAAGCTTATTGTGGGCCTCTACCCTCCCACCTCTGGTAAAATCTTTTATGGCGATACCGACTTCCTGTCACTCAATGCTAAGCAATTACGCGCCATACGCATGAAGGTGGGCATGTTATTTCAGCAAGGCGCACTTTTCGATAGTATGACCATACAGGAAAATATTCGATTCCCGCTGGACATGTTTTCCAATATGACCATGAAAGAAAAAAACATCAAAGTATCCGAAACCCTAGAGCGTGTGGATTTGCTCAATAAAGAACACCTTTACCCTTCAGAAGCCAGCGGGGGGATGCAAAAGCGCGTCGGGATTGCCAGAGCCATAGTCCTGGAGCCGGAGTACTTGTTTTGCGACGAACCCAATTCAGGCCTGGACCCCAAAACCTCCATCCTGATCGATCAGCTTATTTCCAATATCACCCACGAGCGCAATATTACCACCATCATCAATACCCACGATATGAACTCCGTGATGGAAATCGGAGAAAATATAGCTCTGCTGGCCGATGGCTATCTCGAGTGGCAAGGCCACAAAAGCGAGGTTTTGGCCAGTGAAAATGAAGAGCTCCACCGTTTTATTTTCGCCTCTCCCTTCCTCAAAAAGCTGCGCAATAAAGCCCTTGGAAAACCCACTGAGGATTAGTAATCTCTATTTTTTTCTTTTTTGGGCGGTCCGCGCCGGTTTCGCCGGCGCGGCGCT
>CAZVFU010000067.1:0-12006 GCA_964626595.1 uncultured Saprospiraceae bacterium | reverse complement strand
TTCGGGTTAGGGATAGGAGGTGGCGCGGCTTGCCGCGCGCCCGGAATCACGCTGCAGCGTGATGAAGGGCCAAGCCTGCGAAGCACCGCATAGCCCGCCCACGACCTTTGGGCGTGGGAACCCCCAAAACATATATAAAAAATATAATATTGCTACTTTCAGTGCTTTCTCATGCTGTAAATCCTATTATCTTTGTGGCAACATTTACATCGAATCAATCTGCACACATGAAAGCTTCCCTGGCAACTACCAACGTGTCTACTGCTGAAACGCTCGGCCTCAGCGCTGAGGAATACGAAATGATCAAAAATTATTTGGGACGAACGCCCAATTTTACGGAATTGTCGATCTACTCGGTGATGTGGTCGGAGCATTGTAGTTATAAGAACTCCATTAAATACTTGAAAACACTTCCGAATACCGGCGAACATTTATTAGTAGGTGCGGGTGAAGAAAATGCGGGTTTGGTAGATATTGGTCACAATCTGGGCTGTGCATTTAAAATTGAATCTCATAACCATCCTTCGGCGATAGAACCGTACCAGGGAGCGGCCACAGGTGTGGGAGGGATTCATAGAGACATTTTTACGATGGGAGCCCGACCGATTGCGGCTTTGAATTCTCTGCGCTTCGGAGACCCCAATAACAACCACATGAAACACCTCATCCGCGGTGTCGTGAAAGGCATCGGGGATTATGGAAACTGTCTGGGTGTACCCACTGTGGGTGGCGAAGTGTACTTTGAGGATTGTTACCGACAAAACATTCTGGTCAATGCGATGTCTGCGGGCATCGTGAAGGCCGGTGAAACGATATCGGCACGTGCTGACGGGCCGGGGAATCCGGTATTTATTGTCGGATCGGCGACGGGGAAAGATGGGATTCACGGGGCTACTTTTGCCTCGGCCGAACTTACCGAAGATAGTGCGGAAGACCTACCCTCGGTGCAGGTGGGTGATCCTTTCCAGGAGAAATTACTGCTGGAAGCAAGCCTGGAAGCCATTCAATCCGGTGCTTTGGTGGGCATGCAGGATATGGGGGCGGCTGGCATTTCCTGTTCTACATCAGAAATGAGTGCAAAAAGCAAAACGGGCATGAGAATCAACCTGGACGAGGTACCCACGCGTCAGGCGGATATGGAACCCTTTGAAATGCTATTATCGGAAAGTCAGGAGCGCATGCTTGTGGTCGTGAAAAAGGGACGCGAGCAAGAGATTCTGGATATTTTTGACAAATGGGATTTGGAGTGTAGTGAAATTGGAGAGGTGACAGGCGATGGCATGCTTGATTTTTATTTTCAGGGGGAGCGCGTAGCACATATTCCGGCTGACAGCCTGGTACTGGGAGGTGGTGCGCCGGTTTACGATCGATCTTATCGTCGTCCCGAATATATGGATCAGGTGAATTCTTTTGATCCCAAAACCATAGAAGTGCCGACGGAACTTAAAACCGTGGCCCAATTTTTAATCCAGCTTCCGAGTATTGCTTCTAAAAAATGGATATACGAGCAGTATGACCATACCGTTCGGACCAATAATATGAATACCTTATCTCCTTCTGATGCCTCCTTAGTGCGCGTGAAAGGGACTCAGAAAGCGCTCGCGATGAGTGTCGACTGCAACAGCGCCTATATAGAAGCAGATCCGGAAATCGGGACCATGATTGCGGTAAGTGAGGCAGCTCGAAATGTAAGTTGCAGTGGAGCGAAACCCATGGCTATTACAAATTGTCTCAATTTTGGAAATCCGCACAATGAGGAGGTTTATTACCAGTTTGTACATGCTATAAAAGGAATGCGGCAGGCCTGCGAGGCCTTTGATACCCCGGTAACAGGGGGAAATGTAAGTTTCTACAATGAATCTCAAGGGGCAGAGGGGGCAGAACCTGTTTTTCCCACACCGGTAATTGGAATGCTGGGGCTACTGGAAGATACAGAAAAGGCATGCCGCTCACATTTTGGCCAGTCAGGTGATCTGATTTATTTGCTGGGGCCCGTCAATGAAAATATTAGCTGTAGCTCATATGTGAGAAAATTTCATAAAAAAAGATATTCTCCGGCTCCCTTTTTCAATATTGAAAAGGAAGTCGCCGTTCAAGAAATAGTTCAAAAATTGATCGCAGAGGATTTCATTGAATCTGCACACGATGTTTCTGATGGCGGTTTAATGACCTGCTTATTGGAAAGTGGAATGTTCAGGGAGTTGGGATTCGAAGTTCGGGTCCGAAGAGGAATTCGTCCGGATGCCTACTGGTTTGGTGAGGGGCAAAGCCGTATCGTAGTCAGTATACGTCCGGAAAGACAGGGGTCCTTTCAGGAATTTTTGGATCACCATGAATATCAACACGTTTGCAAACTGGGTCGGGTCACGAATGGAGATGTTTTAATTGACGACCAATCGTGGGGGCCGATAAAAGAATGGAAAAAATTATATAACCAATCTTTAACACAAATTCTCGAATCTTAAACACGAATTCAAAATGATGAATCTAGTAAAAAATATTTTCTTTTTACCCTTAATCTTGCTATTGAGTTTAACTCAATGCAGCTCTTCAGAGCAACAGGCTATGGATGGCCTTATAATGGAGGGACAAATTCCCGATGCTGGAAATCTGAGCGGCACCTTTCTTCAGAACAAACCAAATAATAAGCAAGATATATTAGCCCAATTTGATTTTGACGGTGAGGGCAACTTTCAATTCGAATTGGATTCACAACCTGAGCCGGGGGTATACATCTTATCCGTGGGTACATCTGGGATGATTTTTGCTTTAGATGGAAATGAGGATTTGATTGAAATCAACGGAAGTTTGGAAGAAATAGGCCAATTTGAGCATAAAATTAGCGGTAGCCCCGGAACCCAGGAGATCATGGATCTGATGAAAAAAGCCCGCACCGGTCAGCCTAAGCCCGAAGATATGTTGAAAGCATCAAAAGAGGTAGACAATGCATTTGCCGGGTTTTACACCTATTTTGCCGTGACTCGCAACAAAGCGGAATACGTGAATGATTACGAGGTCCTACTGGAGCAGATAAAAGAAAAGTATGGTGAGGAGAATTCAGATTATCAACTTTTTAAGGGCTATGTAGAAACCCTGAAGCAACGTAAAATGGCAAATCAAAAGATACAGGTTGGCGAGATGGCTCCTGACATTGCCATGGAAAGCCCGGACGGAACGGAATACCGTTTATCAGATTTAAAGGGACAAATCGTACTACTTGATTTTTGGGCAGCCTGGTGTCGACCTTGCCGAATAGCGAACCCCAAGGTCGTAGCAACCTATGATAAATACAATGATGATGGATTTACGGTTTTCAGTGTTTCATTGGATGGAGTAGATTCACGATTGAAAGCTCGCGTCAACAATGACGAAGAACGCATTCAGCAAATGAAAGAACAACAGCGTCAGCGATGGATTCAGGCTATTGAGCAAGATAACCTAAAGTGGGACTACCACGTTTCCGATCTCAAAAAGTGGGAAAGTGAAGCGGCCAAACTGTATGGCGTGCGTAGTATTCCCCGAACATTCTTAATTGACCGAGAAGGGAAAATAGCCGTCATAAACCCACGAAATGATCTGGAGCAGCAAGTACGACGTCTACTGAACAAATCATAGGAAGGCTTTAAGGTAGGGAATTAACTATTCAGCTCGTCACGAAAGTGGCGGGCTGTTTTTATGGTGTGCTCCAGGCGTACATGATAATAGAAGCGCTCAAGGCCGCGTTTAATGACTCCGCCTCACCGCTGGGGTGTTGAGGAATGGAAACCCGGTGATCTAGTCGTTTTCGCATTTCCATACTCAATCCCCGACCTTCATTGCCAATCGCAAGAATGACCGGGCGAGCAGGCGATAATTCCTGAATCGGAGTGCCAGACATATCGGCACCAACAAACTGATACTTATTGTAGAGCTCGTCGCAATCCTCATAGGAACAAGCTGCAAAAGGAACCCGAAGGATAGATCCCATGGACGCCTGAACGACTTTCGCATTATAGGGATCAGCGGTCCCCTCTCCGATTAGAATACCGTCTACGCCAAACCATTCGGCCGAGCGAAATATCGCTCCTAAATTTCCCGGATTTTGTAGTTCATCCAAATATACCATAAAGGAACCGTGAGGAGATTCGGGTGTTGAAGGCATGTCCAAAACGGCCAATCCGCCCTGCGGCGTTTTTAAGCTGGATATCTTTTTCAGTTCCCGTGCTGTAACTGAATAAAAAGCTATATTTTTACGCGCTGTATGCAGTGGTTCTAAGAAATCTTCCGTACCTATAATACTATGGACTGGAAAACGGTTTTGTAAGAGTGCCTCTTCGACTAATTTGGGTCCTTCTACCAAAAATTGTCGATTTAGTGCTCGGTATTTCTTTTGTTGTAATTGGGCGATTTGTTTTGCTATAGCGCGGGACCATTCACTCATGGAAAATTTAGGTGTTTGTTGCTAAATAATATCAAATATATATCTTTCCTTGCACTCCTTGCGATAGTCATGAGTTGCAATACGACAAAATACCTCGAGGAGGACGAAACGTATTTAGAAAGAAATCGGATCTCATATAAAACCAAGATCGATCGAGACGATCGCGTTACGGTTGAGACCGGTATTCGGCAACGCCTCATTCAGGAGCCCAACACGGGGTTTCTCTGGATTCCCAGACATTGGTTTTACTATCGAGACCAAAAATTAGATAAAGACAACTTGTACTGGCGTTTTGTTCGGAGCAATTTGATGGAGACTCCTGCTATTATTAAATCCTCCATATTAGATCGGACGAAGGCTTCTATGCAAGAGTATTTGCGAACAAAAGGGTATTTGAATGCTCAGGTTGAAGTTCAAATTGATACCGGAAAACATTACTCTGATGTCATTTACCAAATTGATCCCGGGAAACTGTTTCGGATTGACGACTTTGAAATCATAAGCAGTGACACAGCGCTTCTTAAAATACTTTTAAAAAACAGAAAAGAAATTTATCTTGATGAAGGGCTTCCGCTGGATCGCGATGCCTACCAACAGGAGATCAACCAGATGGTCAGAATTGCGCGAAATAATGGATATCCTCAGTTTAATTTTACCTTCATTGACATTTTGGGTGTAGACACGACCGACCAAAAAACACGTGTTCGCTTAAATATCCTCAACCCTAGAGATAAAGACAAGCACGCTGTATACGAATTCGGTCGTCTCGACCTTTTACCTAATCAAAATACAAGTGAAACGGATACACTCTATCAGGGCATTCACTTATCACAGCCATTAGATAGTTATACCGTGGATATCAAGTATATTCTAGATAAAATCCGTTTTGTGGAGGGAGAAACTTATTCGCGGACCCTATTTGATCAAAGCGTTCGCAATTTGAGCACATTTGATATTTATAGGTTTCCCAACACTCAAATTGATATCGATACCAGTCAGAAATTAGTGAATTATCGCATTTTTCTCCAGGAAAACCCCCGATATTTTCATACTGAACAAATCGAATTATTCTATTCGAACATTGCGAATGTGAATAATCAGCTTATGGGTCTTTCCGGTCAGGCGGGAATCTCGGATCGTAATCTTCTAGGTGGTGGAGAAGTTTTTAGCGCCAATATCGAGGGCAGTTTTGAGTTAGGACTAAATAACCGGGCGGAAACCAGTGCCAATTCCTACAATTTTAATCTTGGGTTTCAATTAAGACTCCCCAGGTATGTGGAGTTCCCCTTATTATATGACGCTTTGGACGTATTTTTCCCCAGTTCTTCTCGACTTGCCCGATTTAAGCAAGATGCACAAACTTTGTTCTCCATTGATTATCAGTATACCCAACGCCAGAGCTTCTACACGTATAATTCAGTAACCTTACAATCAGGTTATGTGTATCGTCCTAATGATAACACCAATATCGAACTCAACCATGCCGCTATAAATTATTGGATTCCTACGATTCAACCCACATTTGAGGATATCATTGGCGAAAATGAATTTTTTCGACGGAGGTTTAGTCAACGATTTATAACCGGGGTATTATTCAGCAATTTCACTTATGACTTTTTTGAGCCTCCCAATTCTCATCAAGAATCGTATCGATTTATTGGTCAAATAGAGACCAGCGGATTAGAGGTTTTAGGAATCAAAAGTATCTATCGAGCTTTGGGAGGAGAAAAAGACTTTGCTATTCGGACGGGAGAAAATCGTATTACTTTTTCGAAGTTTCTTCGTTTTGATGTAGACGGTCGATACTATAGAGAATTAACTGCTAATCAGAATATTTCGCTTCGTATGTCAGCAGGTCTGGGGGTGGGATTGGACCCTGAAGGACTTCCCTATATCCGTCAATTTCATTTAGGGGGACCCTACAGTATTCGCGCATTTCCGATGCGGGCGCTGGGTCCCGGAAATTTTCAGGTAGAGCCCTCTTTTCGAGAGCAGCGTCTCCCCTTTTATCAAACCGGAGACTTCAAATTGGAGATGAATGCCGAATACCGGTTCAAAATGGCCTGGATTCTGGAGGGAGCCCTGTTTATCGATATGGGTAATGTTTGGAACCTCACCGATGAAAATCCGGAATTTAATCTTCAGTGGGATTCATACCAACAAATTGCCATTGGCACAGGCTATGGTTTCCGTTTTAAGTTTCCCTATGATGTCACCCTTCGGATTGACCTGGGGTACCCGATTCGATATCCTTACGTCATCCGAGGAAGCCAATGGATATTCGAGCAAGACTTCAGCGACCCGGATGAGTCTATTTTTGGCCCTATTCAGCTCAATTTCGCAATCGGTTATCCATTCTAATAACCCGCTCACTGAAAACGAATACGCGAATCTTATCAGTGAGTCTGCTCCAAATTGAATTACGCGAAAAATAACAGATCTATTCCAATGCCTATTCGATGGCAATGGAAAAAAAACATAAAGAAAGTGGTTTAAAAAATGGGATATCAAGAGTGGCTTTTATCGTATTCCTGAAATAGCGTCTTTCGTCCATGCCTTTTACAAATGGGACATTCATACGGATTATGCCCCCGGGCTGGACAGTATTCTCTTCCGAAAAAAATAATTTGCAAGTGCAATTTATTCCAGGCTTCTTTTGGAAACAGTCGCTTGAGATCCCGTTCTGTTTTGACTACATTCTTGCCCGTACTCAGCTTCCATCTATAGGCTAAACGATGAATATGGGTGTCAACCGGAAAAGCGGGTTTATTAAATACCTGAGCCATCACAACTGACGCTGTTTTATGTCCCACTCCGGGTAAAGCTTCGAGGTCGGCCATCGTTTGAGGGATATCCCCGCTGTATTTTTCCAGCAAAATTTTAGAGAGTTCAGAAATAGCTTTTGACTTTCGCGGTGCCAGACCACAAGGGCGTATAATATCTTCAATTTCTTTGACATCCAATTTAACCATTTTACGAGGGTGGTCAGCAAGCGCAAATAAAGTGGGAGTCGTTTTGTTCACGCGAGCATCGGTGCATTGCGCACTAAGAAGGACGGCAATTAAGAAAGTATATGGATTTTCATGATCCAAAGGGATGGGCGTTTCTGGATATAATTCTTCCAGAATTTGCATAATATCCTGAACTCGTTCCTTTTTATTCATATCATAAGTGGGTTAAAAAGCGCATGGTATCTACATGATCTGCATAGTCTGACAAACCTGGGTTCTGACTTTCACCAAAGCCGGCAGTTGAAACCCCATCAAAATCAGGTCTTCCCACCACCACTTGTATTTGATCCTGCCTTTCGCTAATGAAGCTTTGACATTCTTCTATAGACCGATAAGGCACTAAATGAAGGCATGCAATTCTTGAGGACAATTCCTTTGCACGACGTAATATAATCACATCATCTGTTAAAAATTGTTCTTGATTCAAAAGCAAAGTGGAATAGTTATACCGGAAATTATTATCCCACTTGGCGTGTTGACGAATATTTCTAAATTTTGACCAGGCCAGAAACAGCCGTTCTTCATCAAAATCGTCAGGAATCAGCGCAAGTGAAACTGACCTGCACCCCAGACCAAAATAAGAAAACACATCCTCTCCCAGCATTTCCAATTCTTCCTGCTTAACATCTGGGGGTATAACAGCAATTCCATTTCGATGATCCCGGAAGATATGAGGCAAGTGACCAAAATAGTAAGAAAAAAATCGGTTGGAGTTATTGGAACCCGTTGCAATAATGGCATCTAGGTCAGATAATCTTTCAGTAAATTCCGTTCGTTCACTCCATTTGGGATTTAACTTATGGAGAAACTGAAGCAAAGCAGGCAGTAAAAATT
This sequence comes from uncultured Saprospiraceae bacterium, assembly GCA_964626595.1. Taxonomy (GTDB): domain Bacteria; phylum Bacteroidota; class Bacteroidia; order Chitinophagales; family Saprospiraceae; genus JAWLFI01. The sequence goes on along the minus strand of CAZVFU010000067.1, from coordinate 3,741 downwards.
CATCTTTAGAGGACAGCTTGACTTGTGCAACATGGCCGCTCAGAAAAACTGAAAGCCAGTCATGGAAACCCACGAGTGGCAAATTCCCCGCCATAATCAGGCCTACGGTCTTTGGGGCGGCTAGATTGGGTGAATAATTACTGATCCATGATTTCAACTTATCCCTAGTTAAAAATTGATTGGAAAGGGCACTCAACGCGCGGTCAATTTCTTTTGAGGTAAACCAGGGGTTATTGCGCTCAGACTGAAGTTTAGCCAGTGAAAGCTCGTCAGGATGACTGCGAATCCACTTCCCAAGTTCTACCAAGTCATCAATTTGATTCCTCACCATCAATTATATCTCTTTTATATGAAACATAAGCTGTCCACTTTTTTAAAACCGCATCCATGTCATCCGGCAAAGGAGCATCGAATTCCATTTTCTGATTAGTCACAGGATGAATAAATGAAAGGGAAGCTGCATGAAGAGCTTGCCGAGGACAAAGGTCAAAACAGTTATCCACGAATTGCCGGTATTTATTAAAAACAGTTCCTTTCAATATTCGATCCCCACCATACCTATGATCATTAAAAATCGTATGGCCCCGACTTTTCATGTGAACTCGAATTTGGTGTGTTCTTCCCGTTTCTAATCTGCATTCCACCAAACTCACATAATATAGACCATGCAGCACTTTATAGTGGGTAATTGCTTCTTTCCCTTCATCTTCATCCTCAGTTGTAGTGTAAATGATACGATTCCGGGGATGGCGGCCAATTTTATCTGTAATGGTGTCCTCCTCCGGATCCGGTTGTCCCCATACTAAGGCTTTATAGCTTCGCTCAATGGAATGATCTGCAAATTGACGGGCCAGGTGTGTCATGGCCTCGGCGGTTTTAGCTATAACTAAAATACCGCTAGTATCCTTATCAATACGATGAACTAACCCCGGTCGATCAGCTAGATTTCCTTCCAGCACAGGAAGGTCCTTATGGGACAAATAATGAACTAAGGCATGAACTAAGGTGCCCTCCATATTACCGATACCCGGATGAACTACCATTCCAGCTTGTTTATTCACAATTAGAAGAGATTCATCCTCGTACAAAATCTCAAGCGGGATATCCTCACCTTCTACCCGGCTTCCAGGTCTTTTAGCATGGGGAAAATCAACCTTAATTACATCTCCAGGACTGACCTTATAATTCGGCTTAATTTGCTGTTCATTTACGCTAACAAAACCTTCCTTAATAGCCTTTTGAAGCCGGCTACGAGAAACTTTGGCCAGCCGATCAATAAGAAATAGGTCTAACCTTAATGGCTCCTGTTTCGGATCGACAATAATTGTTTGGGAATTACCAGTCATGAAGGATGTTACTGTGAAAAATCAGTGAAATTGATTGAAATACAAAGTTACGCCAATTTCCATCGCTAGCAAACCGATGATAGAGCGTCTCGCTTCATAATTGTTGAAAGGGTTAACGGGTGAAGGAAAAATAGGGTCTTGACGAGGCAGATAAACCTCTAAAGGCCCCGACCGGATATAAGAAAAAAGCAATGAAATTTGAACACCTGGGATTATGGGAACATTCAAACCAGCCTTCACTGTAGATAAGTAGGACCAGTCACTGGCTTCACGGTATGATTCAATGATTTCATCGGTAACATTATCCTTTATGCTGGTGTAAACAAAAGCATTACAAGCACCAAATGCAAAACTGACTCTAGGAATGATATACCAAATTTGATCAAACTCATATCTATAACCCAGCCCCACTGATAACATATTTGAACTTGTGGAATGATTTATATCAAATAACCCGCCTTGTGGTGATTGAACGGGGAAAATTTTTCGAAACTGAGCCAGCCGTTGATAGTTCGATTGGAGAAAAATGAATTGATAACGGGAATGATTTGGCTTTATGCCCACACTAAGAGCAAAAGAAAAGGGAGTCCTGTCGTATTTTCGAGCAAAAGCGCCTTGCGGGCTACTAGCTCCCAATTCAAATGACATGGATAAGCGATCATGCCAATGCGAGCTATCTGATTGAGAATAACCCACACCAAATATGAATACACATAAAAAGAGAATAAGGGATCCGATGAATCTCATTCAATAAAATTACAAAAACTATAGATCAATTTCGCCCTCTTTTCCCAAGTTCGATGGCCTCAACGTCCTTAATGCGACCTTCATGAACTACAAAACGCAAGAGGGTTCTAATTTTATGAAATCCATGATGTCCGCATGCTCCCGGATTTAAATAAAGAATGTCAAATCTTTTATCAAATCCAACCTTAAGGATATGGCTATGACCACAAACCAGAACATCGGGATGGTAACTCTTAATCAGATGACGAACTCTATCATTGTAGCGACCAAAAGAACCTGCAATATGAATAAGTAGCACTTTAAAATCACCAAAAGAAATAAAATCATATTCAGGCAAAGTGCTTCTTAATTCCCCACCATCGATATTTCCATACACAGCACGAACGCAATCATGCATAGAGCACAATGTGTCATACAACTGAATATTGCCAATATCACCTGCATGCCAGATCTCGTCTGACTCTTTCATATACTTTTCAATAGAGGGATCCAGGTAGCTATGCGTATCCGAAAGAAGAAGAATCTTCTTAGCTTCCATTATCTAAAACAATTTTACCAAACTGACGAGTTTCTGCTATGCGTTCAAACGCTTGAGCATAATCTGACATGGGAAAAACGGCATCGATTACAGGTTTAATCGAATGATGCTCAACAAAATGTAACATCTTTGAAAAATCTGAAGGTGACCCCATTGTAGATCCTAAAATGGAAATTTGACGCCAAAATAAAATTTGAGGATTTATATTGGTTATAGGACCTCGGGTTCCTCCATAAATCCCAATTCGCCCGCCTGCTGAAGATAGTTTGATAAAATTCTGAAAACCATCTCCGGCAGCACTGTCAATAATAACATCAAAACCATCAGGAACAATTGATTTGCATTCATTAACCCAGTTCTCCCCGGTATAATCCACACCATGCTGTGCCCCCAACTCAATAGCTTTCCCAATTTTCTCTTCTGAACTAGAAGTAACTATAACATTCGCACCTGCGGCCACAGCAAACAACAAGGCATAATGAGCTACGCCTCCTCCCACCCCGGAAATCAGGACATTATCGCCACTTTGGAGTTGACATCTAGAAAATAGAACCCGATAAGCAGTAAGTCCCGCTAAGGGCAGTGATGCCGCTTCTACATCAGATAAGTGCTTGGGTGCATGATAAACATTTTCTTTAGGAACTACAACCTTAGAAGCAAAAGTACCGTCAGAAGGCAAACCTAACACATGAAAACGTTCAGATTGGCATCGCTCATCATTGCCCCAGTCTAATCCGGGATTAATAATTACACGTTTTCCATTATAATAACCTACACCATCAGACCCCAAGATGACACCCTCCTTAATTCCAGGATATAATCCTTGCGTTATCCAATAATCACGTCGATTTAGCGCTGAATAATGAAGATCAACAACTATACCCTCCGAACCTTCACTGTTAAGCTCAGCTTCCTGCGTGTAGGAAGGTAAACCTTTTTTCTTTTGTAATACTAAAGCTTTCATATACCCCCTAAAATAAAAAAAGGGTGGGGAATATCCCCACCCTTTTAAGGTTAATATCTATTGACTTGAAAATTAGTCAATAATTACCATCTTCTTAGCAGCACTGTAATCTCCGCTCTCTAAACGGTAGTACAACATGCCACTTC
>CAZVFU010000066.1:0-12037 GCA_964626595.1 uncultured Saprospiraceae bacterium | reverse complement strand
GAGTAGGCGACTTTCTATATGTTTCCGGAACCTCCTCCAGACGCTCGGACAACTCATTTGCCGGTGTGGAAGTGGATGAAATGGGAACGACCGCACTTGACATTCGCAAACAAACCCGCGCCGTTTTAGAAAACATTAATGACATTCTAAAAGAAGAGGGGGCCTCGCTCAGCGATGTCGTCGACATCACCACCTTTCTTGTTAATATGAATGACTTTGGCGGATACAATGAGGTCTATGGAGAATTTTTCGATTACAGCGGACCTACACGCACGACGGTAGCCGTGCACCAATTGCCCCATCCGCATCTCTTAATAGAAATCAAGGCCATAGCATATATAGGCAATAAGTAAGCTCGGCAGAAAATGCTTAAAAATCGAATTCCAGGGTGTCTCCGGGCTTGAGGGTATGGTCCGTTTTGTCCTCATCAGAGGCCGGCTCTGTTTCCTTAAACTTTACCGACTTGACTTTGATCTTATTATCACATAGCTTATTTCCGATAGACCGCCAGCCTTTCACATCCACAAATTCATCCACATCTACTTTTTCCGTGATGGTTTCTCCTTTGTGCTTGTATTGATACTCCACCAGGGCGCCGGGCTTCACCACCACCTCGATCAAATCGGAAGAGCGATGATCCGTAATGAACTCAAATTTCTGATCCAGCGAACTGGTTTCAATTTCAAATCGCTTTAGCAAGGTATATTTTCGTTCGCCATCATAGTAAATAGCTCCCAGCACCCTATCCTCTTCGTACTTCACGACCTTGTATACACTATTCATGGCCACTTTAAATTGAATCAGGTCCATTTCCCGCATTTCGTAACTGCCATCTTTGTAAAGGATAAGAATCAGATCCCCCGTGTCAAAAGGTCCCAGGAACTCCCCTCTTTCCTCTGTATTGAGTCGACCGGATACTTCGTCAATCCATACCTTAAGTGCGCCCAGAGTCGACTGACCTTCCTCTTTCAGCTGAACTTTATAGACCGGATACTTCGTTACCGTATTTCCTTTGGCTGAGCGTCCCTTTATATCCAGGTCGGCAAAATCATACTCGAACTTTTTCTTTCGGGCCCGACAGGACTTGGTTAGTTGTACTTCCACGATTTCAGCCTCCCCATTGGGATTGACGGTAAAGTGGTGCACCTTACTGCCTTTTTCACCTGTCGTCATCGGATAGTCGCGATCGCGAACAATGGCCTGCACATGAAATCGCTTGGCATATGTGGTTCCTGATTTCCCGTCTGTATAAATCAAGTTGTAGGTCGTACGCTCATCTCCCTTATTCCAAACGGCAGCATGAATAACATCCTTCCCCACATACACCTTCTCATCCACGCGAACCACTTTGTAGGTCCCGTCCTTCTTGAAGGCAATGATATCGTCGATATCAGAACATTCCATGACAAACTCTTCTTTTTTGAGTCCCGTGCCAATGAAGCCCCCTTTGCGGTCAACATACAATTTTTCGTTACTGGCGACCACGGCCGTGCGTTCGATGGTATCAAAAGAAGTGATTTCTGTTTTTCGTTCGCGACCCTTGCCAAATTTATCGATGAGCATCTGAAAATAATCAATGGTATACTGTACAAGGTGCTTCAAGTGATACTGCACCTCTTTCAGTTCCTCTTCCAACTGGCGCATTTTTTCGTCGGCCTTCTCTGCATTGTACTTGGAAATCCGTTTGATCTTAATTTCTGTGAGTTTAACAATATCTTCCTCTGTGATGTCTCTGAGCAAGTCGAACTCAGCGTTTTTATTTTCCCGCCCGGGCGTGCTGATATACTCATGTAGACCTTCATCTATGATACTCATAAGCTGCTCCCAGGTCTCCGCCGTTTCGATGCGTCGATAAATGCGCTTTTCTATAAAAATTTTAACAAGAGAGTAAAAGTGAATTTGTTCCTGAAGTTCGCCCTCTTTGATTTTCAGCTCCTGGCGCAGCAGGTCTTTTGTTCTTTCGGTGCTGATCTCCAGAATTTCTTCCACGGGCAAAAACACCGGCTTATCCTCCTGAATTACGCAGGCATTCGGCGAAATACTCTCCTCACAGCGGGTGAAGGCGTAAAGCGCATCCATAGCGATTTCCGGAGAGGTTCCGGGATGTAAGCTCACCTCAATTTCCACATTTTTCGCCGTATTATCATCCACCTTTTTGACTTTGATCTTTCCCTTATCATTCGCCTTTAGAATACTATCGATCAGGGTGTCCGTAGTCACTCCGTACGGCAAATCGGTGATATGCAGAGTATTTTTATCGACAATCTCAATGGTAGCTCGCACCTTCACCCGGCCTCCGCGTTGACCATGATTGTACTCACTGACATCGATTTTTCCTCCAAAAGGAAAATCAGGATAAAGGGTAACTTTCTTTCCTTCCAGAATCTTAATCCCGCCCTCTAATAATTCGATAAAATTATGGGGAAGGATTTTTGTAGATAGTCCTACGGCAATACCGTCAACTCCCTGTGCCAAAACCATCGGAAATTTCATAGGTAAGCTGACCGGTTCTTCTTTTCGCCCATCGTAAGCCAATTGCCATTCCGTAATTTTAGCATTAAAGGCTACTTCGAGGGCAAATGGCGTCAATCGAGCCTCTATATATCGAGAGGCTGCTGCAGAGTCACCCGTGCGCACATCGCCCCAGTTTCCCTGCGGATCGATCAACATATCCTTTTGGCCCATATTGACCAAGGCATCACCAATCGCTGCATCGCCATGTGGGTGATATTGCATCGTCTGTCCTATGATATTGGCTACTTTGTGGTAGCGACCGTCATGCATGAGGCGCATGGCATGCAAAATACGTCGTTGCACAGGTTTCAAGCCATCTTCTATGGCTGGAACGGCTCGCTCCAATATGACGTAAGAGGCATAATCCAGAAAGTACTCTTCGTACATCTGACTCAGTGCACCACTCGTCTTCGATCCCTTTGATTCACTCATATCCTTTATCTATTCCATTTCTTTCTTGCAACTGGGGCAAAAATAAACATATATTTATTTAATATACTACTTTCGTATTTATAGCTGAGAATCGGATAGCCTATCTTTGCATAAGCTGGTATAGTCGCAGCTCATTAGAACGCTTAAAAAAAAGTCCTTGACCACCGAAGAAGAAAAAGACGAGAACGCCCGCCAAAAGATTCTTAATCAAACTCGGGAGCAATATCGGCGCCTGTATCGCGTGATACAGATCCAGCCCGATGATAACATCTTCATTATTTTGGGCAAACTCATTTTGACGCTCATCGGCGTAGCTCTCATGATCTTATTTTCTCCCCTCATTATATTCATTCTCATATTTGCCTTTTTGGCTGCATTTTGAAGATCCTGTTGTTCACCATATCGACCCTACTATTTCTCGCTCACCAATTTCTTCAGTGGGGGTTAGGAATTCACATTCCATTTATAGATAGCTATCTCGACCCTTTTCTGGCCATGCCCATTCTTTTATTCATCCTCGACTGGGAAATGGAAATTTTTAGAACACGCCCCCAACTCCGTAAATCTGAACTCATTGCCAGTTTTATTATATTTTCTGTAATTTTCGAGTGGTTATTCCCATTTCTGTCGGCGGATTTTACCGGAGACATTTGGGATATCGTCGCTTATTTTTTGGGTAGCTTGTTATATTACTGGACCCGGGTATACGATGATCGACCTAAATTCACGTAAAATTGAAGTACCATGGCTAAATATAAGATGACTCCTCTGGCTCGTTTTTTTCTCTTCATCGTTATTGTGGCTCCTCTCCTATTTCTCCTGGCGACCTATTTGACAGGCGAGAAAAAGTACTTGAACCAAGTCATCGAATGGGTGCAGCCGAATGAAGACGCAGAGAATGCAGCTCTCATTCCCGATACTACCGCAATGGCTAAAGAGGATTCGATTAAAGAACTTTCATCCTCGCCAGACACAATCCAAAACATGGATACCCTGAGCCAGAAGAGGGACTCAGCTTCCTTAATTGAAAATAAGCTCAGCCTGCGAGACAGCCTCAACTTATTGAAAAACCAACTTGCCAGATGTAAAAATAATTAATCTACATTTTACCGGCACCTCCGCTGGATTGTGTATATTCCCCAAAAATCTAACGCATGAAAATACTGATCAATGATGGGATTCATCCCGATGGAAAATTATTATTGGAAGAGGCTGGCTTTGAACTTAGCATGGAAAAAGTACCTCAAGATGAATTGGCAAAAGAGCTCCCGGCATACGATGCGGTAGTCATTCGATCGGCGACTAAAATTCGTAAAGACCTCATTGATCAATGTCCGAAACTGAAAGTTATTGCTCGCGGTGGAGTCGGTCTGGATAATATTGATGTGGAATATGCGCGATCCAAGGATATTGCGGTAATCAACACCCCTACTGCTTCTAGCCAGTCGGTGGCGGAGTTAGCTCTGGCTCATATGCTCACCTTAAGCCGCTCTCTCCATTTGTCGAATAGCCATATGCCCCACCGCGGAAACAGTGAGTTCAAAACCTTAAAAAAAGCATACAGCGGCGGGTCAGAGTTGAAAGGAAAGACCATGGGGATCATTGGTTTTGGAAGTATTGGGCAGACGATTACCCAAATGGGTCTTGCGCTGGGCATGAAAGTGCTGCCGGTAGATCTCAAAATTGACCAGGCTACCCTACAGTTTAACCTGTATGACCAGGGGCGTGTGGGCGTTTTTGCCGAAGTGTATACGGTTCCCATGGAAGAACTGTTGGAAGATAGTGATTACATCACCTTGCATGTCCCCTTCTCCGGAGGAAAGCCGATTTTAGGCGGCGAGGAAATGGCAAAAATGAAGAAAGGCGTTTGCATTATCAATACCGCCCGTGGAGGCGCGGTCGATGAAGCCGCCCTACTAAAAGGTTTGGAAAGTGGTCAGATTGGAGGTGCGGGCCTGGATGTATTTGAAAATGAACCCACTCCGCGTCAGGAATTACTCGAGCACGACCGCGTTTCCGTCAGTCCGCATATTGGCGCCTCTACGGCTGAAGCTCAGCGAAATATTGGTTTAGAATTGGCAGATCAGTTGATCAGTTTGTTAGTCGATTAGGGAGGAGGTTACTGGCTGTCATTCGCCATTCGCGTTTCGCCGTTCGCATCTCGCTTTTCGCTGTTTGCAAATGGGTAAGTCCGGAAAAATCAGTGCAGTAGGGCTTAAAGCGCCATAGGTTTCGTGTTCTAGCGAAAAAAATGGGACGTGGGTTTGCACAAGATGTAAGCGGATGAATGTGTTATGTAGCGTGTATCAGTTCACAACGGGCACAAAGAAGATATGGATCTTATGGAATAAATTGTGTATAAATTCATCTATAAATCAATACCATCTGATTTCCCATCTCAACCCAGGACTTCGTTCGTTCAGAAGGCCTTTCACCAAGGCGTTGTATTCAAAAATCACCATAAAATTCATCATTTTTCCATTGGGATGGATTCATATCAATGTAAGTTGAAATATGTCGATATTCTTGGTCTGATCGAATGATTCGGTCATGAAACCGGACTTGCCAACCATGGGGTAGTTCTAATCGGTTTGCGTTTTTGGAGACGGCAGACTTGTAAGAACCAACAATGGATGAAACTGTATTTTTACCCATATTTTGAAATCTATTATTCCCCGGATTTTCACCTGAATTGTCAATATTATTTGTGTTCTTCTTTGTTTTCGATTGAGACAGGGCATGCCCTGTCTCATGACCTAATTAATCTATTAACCTCATCATTCCGAGTCATACCGCACACAGCTACGCCACAAACCATCAGCGCCAAACGGTCAGTGTTCTGTCGCAAAAAAATAGAACGCGGGTTTGCGGTGTTCGCGAAAGGGCGGCCACGGCCGCCCTCCGTGTAAGGGATAGTAGGGGATCCGCCGAAGGGCGGATGTCCCGAAAAGCGAAGCTTTTCGAGGACCGATAGCCCCGCATAGCCCGACCCCCGAGGTCCGCCGGTTGGCGGACCTCGGGGGATACACCCTAAAAAATTAAAATTTAATAAGCGCGGCTAATGCGAACCTTGGTCGTTTCCTGGATCCAGCAAGTTACCGTGAAATCATCGCCTTCCTTGAGCAGGCGCTTGCTGATATCCTCACGGGTGGGCATGTATTGAAAGTAATTATTGATAAGATCCTGAGCCTCAGCATCTACCGAGGGATCTATGGACCGGGCGTATTCCCACTTGTCAATCGCCGGCCATACCACGATCTGACTATCCCAGCCTCGCCCTGGACCACAGAGGGGCCCGCTGGAAGCGTAAAGTTTGCCGATCAGGATATAGGGGGCACCCCAATCCTTTTTATATTCTGCGGCTTGACGCGCGTAGGCTCGGGACTGAGGAAAATTACGTGTGTAGGAATAGCATATTTTAGCTTGCATCAATGCATATTGAGCGCGCTGTGGGTCTGAATCTGCAAACTCAATGGCTTCGTCGAATTTTTCTAGTGCCATCTTGTATTCTCCGGATTTCATCAATTCTATGGCCTCTTTCGCTAAACCAGAAGCCCCTCCCGGAATAATGCGGCAGCTGTCTCGCAAGTACGACCGAAAGCTCATCAAAAGGGAGTCACTCTCCGGACATCCCGCTCGACTTAATCGGCTGGTTACATAAAGGAGGTTTTCGCACTCCATGAGTTTTTCCTCCGGTTGACCGGCAACATACTTTTCGATAAAGTAGGCACAATCATAAAAACCGGGGACTTGCTCCAGTGTTTCTAGCTGATGCAAGGAATACTTTTCAACAATTTGCCAATTTTCATCGCCGGGGTTTTCTTCTAATCCCGAATGGATTACACCTTTAATTTGTTCGGCCCATTTGCGGGTTTCGACGGTATCTATTTCGCCATTTTGAAATGATTCCACCAGTAGGGCTGTGAAGGGATTGATAACAAAATACGGCATGTCGTTCTCTAACAGGCGCCCGGCATGGAGAAACATGTTCAATTGCTGCTTTTCCGTGTAGGTGCTGGGATATTTGTAATACACATCGTAGACCTTGCGAGCCATGAGAAACCCCTCGTAATCGGGATAACACTCCATGGCTTCGTCATAGAGTGTCAGCAGGGTGTCAATGTACTCGTGCTTCTGGGTCTCAGTAGGCGCTTCATTACTGAGATATTCGAATAAATAGACTCCGTCGGTATAAACAACATAGCGTTGGCCATCGGCGGCAGGAGCCATTTTATAGACCTTGCGCCAATAGGGTAATGCTTCCTCAAATTGGTTCAACTTGAAGAAATCGCGGTACAAAACATAAGCTTCCAGGGCTTCATCCGACTTTTTAATATCCTTAAATTTCACACAATCACTCAGGCTGTTTTGAAGAACCTGCGTACTGGAATCCTGGCTCACAGCCTCTTCTCTTTTTTCCTGAAGTTCAGGGGTAATGCGCGGGCTGCATTGGGTAAGCCCAACTACATTCAAGGTAATGAATAGAAACAGCAGTTGTGACTGTGTCATAAGTTATGCTTAAGTATTACTGGGCTTTTGAAAAACGGATTTTCACTGTCTCACCGATCCAGCAGCCGACCTTAACTTGATCGCCTTCCTTCAGCCCTCTCATAAAGCCTTCACTTTGTAGCGGCTTAGAATTGCGGTAATTGGATATGCGACGATCTGCGGCGGATTTGACATCCGGATCGATGCTACGGGCATATTGATATTTATCCAGTGCCGCTAAAATACTCAATCGCTGATTCCAGGCATCTCCACACTTTGTGGATGCATATAGGTCACCAATCAATAAATAGGGCTGGCCCCATTCGGAGCGATACTGTGCGGCCTTTATGGCTTTCGCCCGGCCATCACTGTATCTTTTTAGTTTGCGGCCTAAAATAGAAGCCATGCTGAAATAGTAATCTGCCAATTTATCAGCTTCTTCTGCTTCATCCGTTTCATCGATGGCTTCCTGATACTTGTCTAACGCCTCCTGATACTTGCCATCTTCATACAACAGTCGGGCAGCCATTCCGGGATTCGTTTTTGCCAATTCACGTCGCACCATATCACGGTACTCTACCATGTAGGTTTCATAGGGTTCTTTGAGGGCCTGCATTTCCTGACGACTGGTATCGCAATCTCGATCTACAAGTGTTTCATACACCTCTTTGATCAAGGATGCACTATCTGGATAAGTTTCTAACAGTGGGAGCAGTTTATTCAAAAAGTAATCGCAATCATACACTTCACTCTCGATTTCAGTAATTTTCCGGTTGACGGATGTGATCGCCTGCTCATAGTATTGACCATAGGTAGGGTCATTTCCGATGTGGTCAGAAGCGATTTGCTTAAGAAGGCCGTGCTGGAGGCGCACATCGTCAGCGGAAATATTCTCTTTCTTAAATTCAGAGACTAAGGCAGCAGCCATTGGTTCGAACACAATATATTCCGTATCGTAGCCGCCAAGTTCCATTGATTTTTTCGCATTTTCATAAATCAGATTTCTAGGCATATTAAAGGTATAATACATTTCATAAACCTTTCGACCCAAAATATAGCCTACCTTTTTATCATAACACTTCTGATCGCTGCATTTGGCTAAATTAATGGATTGATTCTTATAACACTGAGCCGCACCATCAAACATCATCATAGCCGAATCCCGGTAAGATTTTTTCAAAGCGGTCTCTTCTGTTTGCTTGTACAACCACTTATACAGTTTTGCGCCGTCAGTAAAGTGGTAATCTCGACGACCATCTGCTGCCGGAGCAATGTCATAGGCTACACGCCAGTTTTCTAAAGCCAAAGTATAGTTTTCATTCTTTATAGCCTGACGGTAGATGGAGTGCGCACCTTCGGCCTCATCTTGCTTGGGATGTCCAATCCAGGTCTCGCACTGAGCAGACATCGAAGAATATAGAATGGGAAGAGCCCATAAGCTCATCACTAAAAAAGGTAATTTCATCTTAATTGTATTTGGATTTAACAAACCATTGATTATCGGCAGCTGTAAAGCCGAATCGGAGGGTATAAAACGTTTCCGATATGCCATTAGCCACACTTCGTTCTCCATAAGAGAACGTCAAATTGCCGTATGCTGTTCTCCGAACCCCGATAAAAGGAAGGGTGAGGCCAAAGTCTAAGCGGTAGGTCTCCATTTGTTCCCCTGCTATAACGCGGGGATCAGTTCCATAATTTACTCCGGCCCGATAGGTCATTCGTTTGAGATAATTATCAATATTTCGAGAATCCGGGGTATATCCCATACCGGCGGAAAGCATGTATGTATTTTTCAAATCGGCCGGGCGGGCTTCATTTTCGTAAGCATCCCAAAAACCATAGTCGAAATCTGCCCCCACCATCCATTTTTCATTAGACTGGAACATCATCCCCAGGGATAAACCGCCCGGGAGCACACCTTGAGATTCAATATCATTTTGTAAAAGAAGGGTATCGATTTGAGGGAAAATATTATGCCTTGATCGATAAAAGCTATTTTCAGACACATTTAGATTGGCATTGGAGGCCAGTGTGGCCCCGAATGTCAGGCTTTTCGTTACGCCGCCTTCTGAGCCGTCCGATTTGGTGGCCCGCTTGAGTACCCAGCGGTATTGTGATCCAAACTCCCACCGCAAAGCGCCCAGCGTTTGGTCGTCAGTATATAAATTCTGAAAGGCATTATCCAGCTCTCTAAAGACGATCAGGCGATCCTCTTTTAAGTCTCCAAAAATATATTCGGCCCGTACCCCGATACTAAAATTCTTATATCGGAATCCGTTACCCCACATCAGGGCATATGCACCTCCTGTTCCGGTATATTGCCGCCGTATGGATCCGAGCTCATCATCGTCTATATCTGTAACAATATCGTAACCTATTTCCGAAAACGGCATGAGGCCCAACATCATACCCAGATTGTAGTCTCTCTCTTCGCGATTCAGCAAATCATTTATCGGGTTAAAAATTGGAAAACTCAAGTTGAGATGAGAAATATTTCCCGTCCAATAATCAAAATTTCCATCACTGACACGAATCTCATTCTGTTCCGCAAAAACCCCTACATCCAGCGAAGCAGCGCGCAGCCACCCCAAGGCAGCGGGATTACTCGCATTGGTATAGATATTATCGTGAAATGCCGTGCTAATACCTCCCATTGCCTGCTGCACCGGCATGTCATAAGACCGCAGCTGCCCTAAGCCAATTCGGCTCGCCGGCGAATAGCTACTGGGCTGCGCCTGGGCCCATACACTTAGACCTAGAAGTGAAATAAGAAAAACAATCTGTTTAGTCATAGTGCGTTTTATACATTTCGTGCAAACCGTACAATACAAGATCCGGCTCGACAAATATCTCTAATTTTAAGTACTTCGCCAACTCATACGCATCTCCTCCGGTTAACAATACGTTAAGGTCGGGATACAAGCTCCTAAAGTGCCGAATGTAGCCTTGGATTTCAAACATATAGCTAAAGAATCCACCCCCCTGAAGAGCTGTTTCTGTGCTCGTCCCGAGCAATTCCTTTCGGAATATCTTATTGACCAAAGGAAGGTTTTTTGTCCCCTCATTCATCGCTTTCATTCTCATTTGCCATCCGGGAGAGATATTCCCGCCCTGATACACCCCTTCTCCATCCAAAAAATCTATGGTCAGACAAGTTCCAGCGTCAAAAATCAGGCTGGCTCCCTCGTACTTTGCATAAGCTCCACAAACCGCTGCTAAACGATCCACACCTAATGTCGGCATCGTTTCATAGGCTGATTCAATGGGCAATGTCCAGTTTGTGCTGGCCTGAAAAATGTTCCGCTCCTCCGTGCCTTCTGCGAGCCATTTGTCATTGCCACCCACGACTCCCGTTACCCAGGATTCTTCTTTTTGCAAGCTGTCCGCAAATGCATACCATTCCTTTGTCGATTGAAAAACTTTTCTTTCAATTAAAGAATCATTTTTAAAAACGCCCCACTTGAGGCGCGTATTGCCTACATCAATCACATGAATAGCCATGGGTTTAGTGCTTAAAGTGGCGGATGCCCGTCATATACATCGCCTGATCGTGCTCTTCACAGTACGCGATAGAGTCCTTATCCTTAATGGATCCACCCGGCTGAACTACAGCTTTGATCCCCACCCCATCAGCAATCTCCACACAATCGGGAAAAGGGAAAAACGCATCGGAGGCCATCACAGCGCCATCAAGGTCAAACCCCAGCTTTTGGGCCTTGTGAATCGCCTGATGCAGCGCATCAACACGGGAAGTCTGTCCACAGCCCATACCGACTAATTGGCTATCCTTGACCAGCGCAATAGTATTCGATTTCAGATGCTTCACGACACGATTGGCAAACATCAGGTCAGCCATTTCTTCATCCGTCGCCTGTCGCGGAGTCACACAGGTCCAGTCCGCCCGCTGATGTGTTTTTAGGTCCATATCCTGTTCGATCACGCCATTCAGCAAAGATTTAAATTGGCGTTTCTCCGCCGACCAGTCCTTGAGCTTGAGTAGAACGCGTTTCTTCTTTTTCTTCAAATGATCCAGTGCAGCCGGCTCGAAGTCGGGTGCAATCAATAGCTCATAAAAAATCTCGTCGATGGCCAAGGCTGTTTTTGCATCGAGAGTGCAATTTGCAATAATCACACCGCCAAAAGCCGAAATGGGATCGCCAGCCAGCGCCGCCTCCCAGGCCGATAATATATCATTACGCGTAGCCAGCCCACAGGGGTTGGTATGTTTAAGTACCGCTACTGTGGGTTTTTCTTTCTCATATTCCCGCATCAGATGAAAAGCCGCATCCAGATCAACTAGATTATTATACGAAAGCGCCTTCCCATTCAGCTGCTCAAATTTCTCTTCCAAAGGCCCGTAAAATCGACCCGCCTGATGCGGGTTTTCACCGTAGCGCAAGCTCTGCACACCCGCTGTTGATGCCTTAAAACTGGACAGTTGGTTCATCGATTCTGTAAAATGTCGATATATGGCACTATCGTAATGGGACGACACATCAAAAGCGCGAATGGCCTGACTTTTTCGAAGCTCCATGTCCGTTTCTCCGCCTTGTTTTAAAATTTGCGCCAATGTGGTGTAATCTGCGCGGGACGGAATCACCAG
>CAZVFU010000065.1:9015-12546 GCA_964626595.1 uncultured Saprospiraceae bacterium | reverse complement strand
CCGGATCAATAACGCGTACAAAATAGGTATTACCCACTTGAGCACCGCCCACGATCGCACCTTCGTCACCAGGTTGTGCTTCGGCAATGATATTATTGAACTGCATATCTGTAGCCAACTGGACAATATAGTCTTTATAGCAACCATATGGGCCACCTTCTAAAACCATATCCGCACTGACAATAGCTGAACAATTATCATCCACTGTAACATTTACAGCGTCATTGCATGCAAGAGTTTGGCTAGGGTTAGGAAATTCTTCTACAAAAATTTCAAAACTACAAGTGCTCATGTTTCCATTCACATCTGTCGCTTTGTATTCTACGATATAGGACCCAATATCCAGAGGTTGACCGAGCTGAGGGCCAGCCACTTGTTCGATAATTACATCTCCAGTACCAGCGGATCCCGCGGAATAAAAAATGGTGCCATTCCAAATTCTGTTTTGGAAGGTGGCTCCGGTGAAAGTCGGAGTTCCTTTACCCACACCACTTACAAATTCAAGGTTACCATCATTTTCAGTCTGCGTACCATTTGAGTACTCCGCTGTAATGGTTCCAAGTGCATAATTAGCCAAATTGAAATAGATACCATAACTCTCTCCGGGCTCTAATACAAGACCACCGGCGGGAACGGGTGTAGGCGTTCCTGCCCCGTTACTTGAAACCGTTTCGTCTACGAATAAGTCCCAGACTGCAGCGTTAGTTTCATTTCCTACAAAAGTTCCGGGAGTAGAATAAAACTCGACCTGCGCATTGGCTCCGACTGTTCCGCCTATATGGACCAAAAAGGAGTCGATAGTAATGCTCTCGGCTGACACATTCGTCACGTCAAACATATTACCTGCGAATCGATTACCCGCTGCAAATGTAGAGGTAATGCTGCTGGAAATACCCGTTCCAGAGCCTTCACAATTATCAAATGCTTCAGGCTGATCCCAATTCGCAAACGTAGTACACTCGCCAGCGTCTAAGTTAATTGTCTGGTCTGAAGGACAGATCAGCACAGGCGCTAAATTATCCTCAACCTCCAATGTAATTTCGCAAGTAGAAATATTTCCGCAGTCATCCTCCGATGTAACTGTAATAATTTGAGTTCCTATATCAGAACATGTAAGCAGTTCGGGGTCTACTGAAATGCCCACCTGACTACACTCATCAGAAGCCGTAATACCCAATGCATTAAGGTCTACAATATACTCTCCATTTTCATCAAGTTCTGCGAGAATGGACCCCGTAGGACAAGATAATGTCGGACCGGATTGGTCTGATATGGTGATGGTCTGTACACAAGCAGAAGAATTGCCTTCGGCATCCGTAACTACCCAGCTTCTCAAAATGGTCGAAGTTCCTTCACAATTCCCCGCTTGGACCTCATCCTCAAAACTCACGTCAGGGTTTGGATCGCAATTATCATCGACTTCAGGCTCACCCGTTGCTGAGGGGGTTATGTCATCGGTGCAACCCAATGTAATATCTGCTGCGCAAGCAACGAAGATAGGAGCCTCAAGGTCTTCACCTTCCTCAACACTGAATGAGGCAGAGTTGCTACATCCATTTTGGTCTGTTACTATAACATTATAACTACCTGGTTCTAGATCCATAATGTTCTGCTCCTGAGATGAAAAGTTATTAGGGCCCGTCCATTCAAAAGAAGGGGTAGTTGCCATAACATTCAACATAATAGAACCATCTCCGGCTCCGGGGCAACCTTCGTTTGTAACGGTGCCATCAATAACAGGTAAATTGTTTACGGCAATTTCAACAGGGACGAAACCACTTTCGCAATCGGGCCCCGTGGTAAATGCGGAAACAAAAAGGATGGTTGAGTCTAAAGGCGTAAAGGCGTAAGTCTGTCCTTCTGCTATCGGTGCACTGGTCGTATCCTCATAAAAACGATAACCCTCAACCGTATTATTAATTCCTCCTCCTTCCGGAGTCAAAGTGATTTCCTCTCCCTCGCAAACTGCTATCGGGTTAATTGCATCGGGCTCTTCCATGTCGACACAAGGATCGCACAAAATTTCTCCTGAGACAATAACAGGGTCAACACTACAGGCATTATTATCGCTAACGAAAAACTGAAAAGATGAGGAATCAGCAATGGGGTCTGACGTAAATACACCTCCGCTAAAATCTCCAAAAGTTAGGTTGGACACGTCTTCACCATTAATTCGAATCGGGTCAATGCCCCCTGTGATTTCAAAGCTAACCGTTGCAGAATCTTGAACGCAGTCAGAAATGGCTACGTCCCCTGCCGCTAAGCTCGAAACTGGCTCTATTGTTATATTATCAAATCCCATTTCAGGGCGAGAACCACCTCCTGTAAAGTCATCTACTGTAAATCGCACAAATAAACATTGGTTTGTATCTACTGTAATATCTATTGAATCGAATAACAGTTGACTTATTTCGATAGAGGCAGGCACATCGGCGGGCTGATCAATAGTATCGGCTAATTGAGGTACAGACACATAAGCTATATTATCATTTGAAACCTCGACCTCAATTACCATAGAACGATCCTGATCGTTATACTTTAGAAAGTCATAGCCAATGGAGAACCTATTCTGAGCGGATCCCGTTTCATTACAAGCTTTCACGATAAAGCCTCCCGGAGTAAAATCACTTCCCGTAGGCTGAAAATATAAAGCTGTATCAACGCCCCCATTATAAGGCAATGCATATAAGCCGCCAGTGGTAACACCGGGTGTAGTTATCCCCCGGCTGTAATCACCGCCGGTATTTTCGCCTCCGAAATTCACATTACCACTAGATAGCCCAAAAAAGGCTAGCTGCTCAGTACAAAGCTGCCCTTGTGCCGGATCATTACTTACACCTTCACCTTCCCAACCTGAAAAGCTTTGAGATGCTCCAAAACAATTGAATTCTAATAAAGGACAGGCTAAAGGCAAGCCCCCTATGGCAAGGTTAAAGCCATTCACACGCCAGGTCGCACAACTGCCTGTAGAGTAGTCAAAGCGGAAAGCAACGTACCCAATCCCTGAAACGCTCTCTAAGTCATTAAACACTCCAAAATTAACCGCCTGATTATCGGGAATGCTGTTATTATCAAAGAAGTCATTTGTTATCGTGGTAATCGTAGTCCACGTTGCTGTATTGGGATCAGAAACACCATCGTAATCCGTTGAATAGAGCAACTCTAAATCATTATCTCCAGCGAACCCTCGAGACACATCAACATCTAACTCTTCATCCGTCTGCGCGTCAAAGTCAAAAGCAGGAGAAATAAACCAATCTTCATTTTCATTACAGCCACCCGAAAAGGCCGACATACTCACATTCTGAAAGTTTGCCCCATATTCCCATGCTTCATCTCCAGTTACACTAAAGGCAGTCCAACCATTTGTAAATGGGTCTGTATCAAAATTATCCATGTAAGGAATGGGCTCGGTGGCTACTGGAGGAGGACCACTGGCAAACTCAGCCCATGTCAAATCATCCATCGCGATGCGATCTCCATTGCCCGGGGTCTCAATGACTATCGTAAAGTCACCTGATACATCAATAT
>CAZVFU010000065.1:0-8915 GCA_964626595.1 uncultured Saprospiraceae bacterium | reverse complement strand
GGTCCGTTCGAGCATCTGTGGCTGTCCAGGTTCCAAAACCATTGTCGCCAGGCCAAGTTTCGGTTTGATAGCTTCCATTCGGCCCGGGCAGATTGCCAAAGGTCTCTACAAAAGTTTGCCCCATAGCTGGAACAGAAATAAGTAAAGCTAAAATACTGCCAAAAAGGAAAGGTAAAATACTCTTTAGTCGTAAATAATTTTTCATGAGAAATGGTTTCTGGTTTATTGGTAATACAAAAAAAAGGAAAATAACATGAAAAAAGAAGAGTTCAATGTTAATTCCAATTTAACTAATACCGTTTAGTTAGCCTCCAATTTGTTATACATTCATAATATGTCAAATATCATTCCATATATTATTGTCCATCCTTCAATGACATGCTATAATATCTACTAATCTGTCACAATATCGTAGCCTTTTCTTTTTAACTCTCGACTAGCCCTCAAGCCCTTCCAGGAAGGAGAAGCTGCTGGTCGCTGTAAATTAAACCGTATCCGAGCATCCTTTGGGGGTGGGGCAGATACTATAGTTTGCAACAAGGCATCGATGGTAGACGGCTTCAAACTATTATGGCTGGCGATAAAGTGGCCGTTTATCGAGTTAAGATTTGGTAATTCAATCCGCCTCAGCTCACTGTTAAAGGATATTTCGGTAATCCCTCCCAACTGAGTCAGAGCGGGCAACCTCAGTACATCCAAATTATCATTTGATTTTACGATCAAATCTCCGCCTACTTCATTTAGTTTTGGTGCTTCCCAAAGAATAAATGAGGTCAGGTCTGAAAGCCGTGTGGAACGCGAAATGAAAAGCAACTCCGGAAGCTTAACTTCACGTAGTTCTTGATTATGTGTCACTTCAACCTCTCCATGGATCTCCTTTAGCTTTGGTAAATGAATTTGACTTAAACTGCTATTTTGATGAATGGCTAATCCCCGGCGAATATCATCGCGGGCCTTATCGGTGAGAGCTTTCACTTCGACTAAATTGGGTATATCAACATGTGTCAGATTCACGTTGCTTCCAATCTGAATACCCCCGCACAGTCTCAACTGGGGCAGTGAAAGACTATCTGCTGCGGCTCCCTGTAATTCAAAGGCACCACCCAAAGTATGCAAGGATGGGACATAAATCTCAGACAAATAGGGATTATTATGAAATAGAATATTTCCTTTAACGTCCTCCAGATTTTCGAAATAAAGCGATTCTAAGGTGTCCTGAGAATTAATAATAATGTCACCTTCAACCGTTTTTAAAGTCGGCCAGCGGGTCTTTCGCATCTTAGGGTTAAAGGAAAGTGACAAGCTACCCTTCACCCGGTTTAATAGAGGGACATCGATCGACTTGATGGTTTGATTAGAAGTAATCAAAAAGTCCCCTCCAATCACGCCCAAATTCTGCCACTCAAAAGTTTCAAGACTATTATTATTTTGCACACTGATATTATCGGAAACTTCTGCTAAATGGGCTAATTCAAATTTCTCCAAAACGCTATTCCCTGAAACGTAAAAACTACCATCAATGCGAGTTAAGTTTTTCCACTCAATTCGCTTGAGTCTAGAATTTTGATCGACGGTAATATCCTGATGAACCACCTCGAGTTGAGGAAAAGCCAAGTCGTTTAAATTATCATTATTTGAAAAGTAAAAACTGCCATTCATTTCTTTAAGGGAGGGAAATCGAATTTCATCTAGATGATGATTTTCAGTGACATTAAACCGACCTTCAATCGATTCAACTGCGGGGAATTCGAGCTGATTCAGACTGTCATTATTTTGGAAGCGAGCATTAAACATTCTTTTAAGGCTCTGAACATTGAATTCATTTAGATTTTCATTATTGGCTACTTCGATTTCATCAATGGCCTGATTTAGGTCAGCAAAAGAGATGCGCTCAAGAGCCCTGTTGTTATTCACCTTAATGCTGAGTAATTCTTTCATTGTGGGGATTTCAACATTGGTCAGTTGGGTCGTATTAATCACCCAAACAAACTGGGTCGCCGGTCCAAGATCTTGTCGGATTCGCTCAGCCGCTTCAGCATCAGAGATATCTCCATTAAGAATCAAATAGGCCTTACCCTCATAGCCTGATCGTTGTTCTTGAGAGAAGAGGTCATCATACTCACTCATTTTAGATTGTTGCTGGTCAGTGTAGGGAAATGAATAAGCCAAATGTAGCCCTGCATACCATTCTATCCGCCCCTCAGAGAGCGTTTGATGTAGTGTTTCACCTCGATATCTAAGTTGGGTAGATTCCGTTTCAATTATTCCTCGGACCGGCTGTAAAAATGGCCCGGGGGTTTTAACTTCTCCCATGGCTGGAAAAAATTGAGCATCTAAGCCAATCTGTAAGCTTCCCCAATTAGAGGGTTTGCTCTTCCATCTTGGTCTCAATAAAAACCCGGGCTGAATTTGAAAGCTTCGATCAGAAAATGTTACTTCTTGAGCATCTTCCCCTCCAAATGTCCCTAATCCGCAGTTAATGACATCACGGATGAGCACTCTATCGTCCCATATCTCTGTATACTCGACCAAACCCTGAAAATAGCCAAAGGAAAACTGACCCAGCCGCGGTGTAAACAAAGCGGATATTCCCCAGCGACTGTCACGTGAAGACCCAAATCGCCAATCTACCCCCAAATGAAGCTCCGCACTTATGCGATTTTGAATTTCTGAGGATGGGCTTAAAAAATTAAGTTGCAAAGAATTGGGTGATCCCCGCCCCTCAAGGATACTTCCTTCACTCAACTCCACTTGACTTGAAATATATTTAATTTGACCCCCAATCAGCAAAGACCATTGCCCCTGAGAAGATAAAGGTTGCTTCCACAAATAGCCCAAACTACTAAACCAGGAGGATGCGAAGTCCACATTCGGAGAGCTCGGTGTCGGACTATATCCATTGATTCCTGTCGACGTCCAAATAAAGTGCTCTGTATTGGAGGGCTCTTTGGCATTCCAATACCCATTTTTAATCGTTTTCCATTTAATTTCAAAGTCGTTATCATTGATCCTTTCCATTTCAATCGTTCCGTGAAAGGCTTCGACTTCTCGCCCCCCACTTGAAGGGCCTTGATTAAAGTTTACATAGGCCAGAAACTTATCATCTTTAGAGTTTTCAATGGCTGCAAGTTTCATTTTATTGACCTGATAGGACACATCTTCCTCTGTGTTATTGGATAGCAAATCAGCATAGGCGCTGGGTTTCAACTTTCCTTTTTCTTCCCCTAAGTCTCCTGAGATACTTGCTCTAGGGTGAAAGGTCTGTATGAATTCTTGTTGATTTATTCCTTTCCCCCTAACTGCATCCACATAAATGGACAACCAGGAGCGAAGGGACATAAATAAACTGTGCTCTATATCTTTTTCATCGCTACTAAACTGACTATCGTATTTTGAGGTAAAAGAAAGATAAACGGCAGCGGACTCCTGTGCCTGAACGAAGCCCAGGGAGAAGATTAAAGTGAAATATAATAAGGTAGATTTCATAGGATTAAGATTAGTGCGGCATTATAATTATGGATGTTTGCCAGTAAAATCCGTTAGGTCCACTTAAGACAAATAAAAACTTACCACTGGTAAGGGAGGGGATTTTAAAATCAATTTGCCGACTTGACCCTAACACATTGAATGTCTGTTCGTAAATACTTCGTCCATCCATAGAAAATACCTGGCCCAGATAGTGGCCTGAGGACAAGGAGGAGGATTGAATTGAAAAACGGCCTCTATTGGGGTTAGGAAATAATATTACATCATCATAGTCGTCACATGGCAAGCTCGTACTTGACCGAAGCTGTATGAGTTCGCTTTCGCAATCATCCGGTGAACAATTTAGAACGCGTTCTACGAAATAAAGCCGGGAGGAAGGTACCGAATCTGGAACCTCAATATAGGCTTCATTCCAGGGATTCCCCATATCATCTAAAATGGGGAATTCAAATGACTGAGAAAGTGTATCCACATAGCCCCATTGATATGAACAAGCCGATTCTGTAATAACATATAGCGAGCTACCCAAGCAGGATCTGCGGTATAGTGATCTGACGGACTCATCCAGATCAGTCAAAACTCCGGCTCCTCTGGAGGGGGGAATCTCAAGTTCACCTATGCCCTCACAATCTGACTCTACTTCAACTCTCAAAACCGCTGAATCCGGTCCATTAGCCTGAGCGACCACAATCGAATTTTCGTCGCTACCTATAAGCTCTCCCCCCTCAATGGACCAACTATACCCTCTTGAAACAACACTATCTTGTAAAGTAGCAGCAAAAAAATATTGCCCGCATTGATCCAAGGCTGTGATATCTATATCTACTTGCTGTCGGTCGATCCGTTTACATCTTTCAGCTACAAATTGGCAATCCCCAGTCTGAACTGAAAAGCAAACAAAGGGGTCTGAGATTGTATTATTCTCAGGGGCTAATAATCGAATGGTATCTGATGATGCATTTGTCGGCATCTGAAAAGAAAAACCCTGAGGAATCGTCCACAGTTGCGTTGCCACCCTATCAGCGGGTTCATCGTGCTGCGGGTCGAGGGGATCCGTATAAGATGCCTGAAATGAGAGGTCTACATCACCGAGACAGAATTTTTCGGGTCCTTCAATGCGATCGATTACGGGGAAATTATCTGCTAAATTAAAAGTCTTTGTGATTCGTGAGGAACAAAAAACATCTCCTTTGTAAAGTATGAAAATATCTAAAATAACATCAGTTGTTTCGCCATCCACACTTCCGCTTTCCAGTTCTGATTGCGATACCACCCATTCGATGTTCTTACCGGTCTGTCGAGCTCCATTGGGTACTTCCCATTCAGCAATCCAATCTAAATTCTCTTTCTCTTCAAAAAGTTGAAGTTGTTTGCTCCAGGCGGAGTAGCCGCTATCCCTGGGGTCCTTCCACTCGAAAATGACTGTACCATCACCCCCACATCTCGTATCCAATTCAATAGGACCACCCAACACATCAAAACGAATCGTAAAAAAGGTATCACAAGAGGATGTAGGTGATACACAGGACTGCAATGAAATCGTATCGGGTTCTTGAAGTGTGTCACAATAGAAATACAAGCCCTCTGCCTGGGCCTGCTCATAACAAATAAAGGTATCTATGACTGTGGGGTCGTCTTCATTCACCCTCTGTACCAGAAGGTCTAAATTTGCAGTAATATTGCACCCGCTATCATTGTCCAAAAACTCACTAAACCGAAATAAACCCGCTTCATTTTGAGGCGGGATTTCCCGAATCAACTCTCCCTCATCGTCTACCCAGGTATAACTAGCTCCCTGGCATATCGTATCCTCTTTCAAAAATGAGTTTGCCCCGGGCGCCACTATAAAGGTGCTGCATGCGAAAGAGGTCGTATCACAATAATTTGTGGCTCGAACACATAATTCATATTCATCGCGAATGGGAAAATCCAATTCCAGACTGGGTTGGTCAGTAATGAAATTAGGGGTAAAACCAGGATCTTCACTTCGACGCAGCGTCCATTGGTATGCGCAACCTCCATCGATGAGATCAGTCGAGAATTCTACATTTTCAGCACCCAGGCAAACGGTATCTTCAACAAAGCCATATGCCGTGGCATCAAAATCCGGTCCGTTTATACTCGTATCGGATAAGTTTGGCAATTCATCCGAGTGATTGACCTCAAAAGAAATGGAACAGATGTCATTATCCACTCCTTCTAAGAGGAGGCCGTACAACTGGCCTCTTCGACCCTGAAAAGAAATCCTTTGCTCTCCCTGGACACTTGTATTTGCAGAGCTACAGTCTAATAAAGGGTCCCCAAGGTCAAAAACAGAAGCGGTCCCCTGTCCCAGCCCCATATTTTGCCGACATGGAATTTCAAAAATAGACCATCGTACCCCCTTACTATCAAAACAATCTTCGACGATGAGGTCGAAATCAATATCGTCTTCCTGTGCGACAAATGTAAACCAATTCGGAAAGTTCAAGCTATCTGCTGCATCGCAGCCCGGCCATTCATGACCCGGGTATTCGGGTTGACTGCCCAATTGAAATTCTAAGTTACTCCACTCTTCTATATCACAAACGGGAAAACTCTGATTGTAATATCGCAATGCATTGCCCGAAGGCACACAGCGAACTTCTGCACTCCACTGGGCGGGGGCATCAGCAGCACATTGCGTATTTTCTCCCACAAAACAGCCGACTTCCGCATCTGTAAAAGTATAAATCGATACGCTGGCATCAGTAAAGCCGGTTTGAAGACACCCCTCATCATCGTCATCGTAGGGCCGCACCTGAAGTGTAAATGTAAACGTGCCATGATTGGCATTCGTACCGCAGGCCTGAGGAATCCCCCAGGAGTCATTGGGGTCTTCTCCGGCATTTTCGCAAGGAGCTCTCGAGTCTTCAGTAGTAACAAACCAACCTGCAGGCAGCGGAGTTTGAGATGTCACCGTTGAACCATTCGCGCAGCTTTCCAAAGGCTCGTAACACAGAGATTTTCGATCCAAAATGTCATCAAAAAATACGTTCAGATCTGGATTATTAAAATTATATCGCACCGAATCCTCTAAAAACCACTGCCAGATAGATGAGGGTCTTGAGCGTGTTCGGGGTCGTCCGGAGGAAAAAAAGCTGGTTTGAGACCAGGCGTTTCCAAAAACGGGCACCACGCCCTGAAGCCATTGGCACTGATTGCCGGATTGAACGGGGTCGGTCCTGTAATTGAGTATAGTGTACGAAAAGGTAACAAACTCGCCCGGCAAATAGGGGCCCTCTAAAGGAGAACCTAAGGAGGTGGATGTCACCTCCAGCCGATCTTCGATCAAGCAGGAGTTTTGGCAATAAACAGACTCACTGAACGTAAAAAATAGACTAATTAGAAAAAAAATAAAGCGCATGTGAGCTATTGATTAAATAAACAGACAACGATTCAATGTGTAAAATGCGTTTTTTTACCCTCTGTTGAGAAAAGAAAGATACGTAACATTTAATAGTTACCCGATAATTTGACAGAGAGTTTTAGCTTTCAGCCATTTTAACCGTGCCATTGCCTCAAAATCTCATACAGACCCCGTCTTGATCTTTCTATCCAGGCCTTCTTTGCTGCTCAATAATAGAGGCAAATCGCGCCTTGATCTGAGCCAAAACCTGCTGCGACCTTCCCAAGCGTGTATAACAGTATTAACACGAGTAGAATTGGCGTGATCAGGCATGAAATACACGCTGCTCGTCAACAGAAAACCGGAACTTCCCAGGTAGTCAGATCTTCATGCGATAGGGATAGCAGTGGCAGGCAGTGCCCCGGACGCCGAGGGCCATTACCCCTACATGGCTCATCCTTTTTCAAGCTCTATAATCCGCAAGCTGGGGGAGTATGGCGAGCCAGATTTGACCTCCATTCTTCTTAATCAGGGTGAAAATAGTCCAATCAAAACGAGCCTTTCTCGATGTGCAGAGGTAATGGCCCTGGCAGCCGTAAGGCGAGGAGGTCCCGAGCAGCGCCGCAGGCGATCTCGTGGACGAAGCGACCGCAAGGAAGCCCTACGCAGCCCTACGGATGCCGGCGGCCGGGGTGCTGACTACGAACGGATAGCCCGCCCCCGGCCTGATCAGGACGGGGGATCGCCCAAAAACAGAAAAGCAGGAAATGAACCCAATGGGGATTATTGAACGTTGATAGAATATGGATGGGAACATGCCAAAAATGAGAGGGGCGAAATGGGTACTCCTATGGCTTTGCGCTGTGGGATGGGCGGCCACAGCTCGGGGGCAGCTATACGATCTCATTCCGGAGGGAGAAACACTGGAATTGCCTTTTACGTATACACAGGATTTTATTTTGGTGGAGATGGAGCTGTATGGCAAGGTGCCGCTTCAATTTATTTTTGATACCGGCGCGGAGAATACGGTTATTTTCGACAAAGTTTTTCTGGACATTTTTTCCGTGGAATACGATATGACCATTCCGATTATTGGAAGTGATTTTCTGGGTGGCAATCAGGCTCAGGTGGCGCGGCGGATCCCTTTTGTGATTCATAATTCGGTTGAGGCAGAGATGGATGTACTCGTTCTGGAAGAGTACAACGGGGCGCTCAAAACATTTCTGGGGACGGAGGTGAATGGAATTTTAGGCAGCTCTTTTTTTAGACACTTTTTAGTGGAAATTGACTACAAAAAGGAAAAAATTATCCTCAGTCGAGATCGAAAACGCTTTGATAAAAAGAAAAAAACGTACAAAGTTCTGCCTCTGGAAATTCATAGAAATAAGCCGTATGTTCAGGCTAGCGTGGAAGTGTCTGAATCGAGTTCGGATTCGGTTTTGTTATTGATTGATACGGGGGCGGGCATTCATTTTTTGCTTCACAGTAATACGGCTCCCGAAATACATATACCCGATACGACCCTGGTGGGCCATTTGGGTATTGGGATTGGCGGCTTGCTGACGGGGTATATTGGACGGACGAGATATTTTCAATTGGGCGATCAGCGATTTTCGGATATGCTGACTCATTTTCAGGATGTAGACTCGGCTATGGTGGCGCAGCACCGAATTGTAAGGAATGGTATTTTGGGGAATCCGTTTTTGAGCCGGTATCGGGTCATGATTGATTACACACATCAGCTTTTATATCTCAAACCTCGGAAAAAGTCTACCCGCCCGTTTCGGTTTGACCGTTCGGGCTTAACCTTAATCGCTTCCGGGCCCAATTTAAACCAATATTTTGTCCAGTCTGTGCGGCCGGGATCTCCGGCAGCCGAAGCCGGCGCCCTACCAGGAGATGAAATTCGATGGGTTCAGCGATGGCCGCGCGCCTTTTGGAATCTAGAGCGCCTTGTAAAATTGCTAAAGAAGAAAGAGGGAAAAAAGATTCGCATGACAGTAAGGCGAGACGGGGAAAAGGTGCGTTTGAAGTTTCGGTTGCGGAAGTTGATTTGATCGGA
>CAZVFU010000064.1:0-12759 GCA_964626595.1 uncultured Saprospiraceae bacterium | reverse complement strand
AAAGTGAAGGTTCCGCACCATCACAAACCGTTAATGCATTCGTTCCACTTCGACCGAGTTCTTCAAAATTCGTGATCGTCAAGTCATCCGTGCTCGCTGTGCAAGCCGGGCCATTTGTAATCGTCCAACGGTAAACATAAGTACCCGGAACAGTAGTAGAGATAGTCGTATTGGGACTGGAGGGATCTGCAATAGCAGGCGTGTTCGGCCCGCTGACTCTTGCCCAACTCCCCGAGCCTACGGTCGGTACATTGGCATCTAAATTGAGCGTAGTCGCTGCACAATCTTCATAGTCTGCATCTGTAGCGGCTACCGTGGGATCCTCCCAAACAGTGTAAAAGACCGTATCTCGTGAGTCACAAAGGGCTGTCCCTGTGGAAATTGTCCATTCGATCGCATAGGTGCTGGAACCACTTACTACGTCAAATGCTGTGATGGTGGTACTTGCAGCATTGGGATCTGCAAAAGTGGCTGTTCCATCACTCAGACCCGGAATGGAGCGCCAGGTGCCGGTTTCGCCCACTTCAGGAACCGTGGCATTCACTGCAAACGGAAGATCTTCAGAATCACAAATATTTTGATTCCCACCGGAAATCACGGCTAAACTCGGCTCTGCAAATATCTCAATATTTAAAGTAGCCACCTCATCCGGACAGCCCGGAGCTGAAATGGTATATTCAAACTGATATGAACCAACAACGGTATTAATAACTTGCGTGGTAGGCTGATCCGGGTCGACAATAAAAGGATCCGGCGCACCCATAGGCTTAGAAGTGAAAGTCCACTGAACCGAGCCCACAGCAGGATTATTTCCAACCAAAATTACATCATCAAACTGACAAAATTCTGTGGCAGATCCACTGACATCCGCTGCGGATGGTGGTTCTGAAACCGTCACCGTGGCGATATCAAAAGTCTCACAACCCATATTCTCCGTGGTCCATCGGAATTCATAGACACCATATTCCAGATTTTCCGCATCAGCTGTAGGATCTGTGTTATTCGGTGTAAAAGTCACTGCCCCTGATCCCATCGGCTGACTCTCCACCGTCCAACTTCCACTTCCTACAGAGGGTGTGTTTCCATCTAAGGTGACAGTGGCTGGAACAGTACCCGGACAGGCATCAATATCATTGGCCACAGCCTGAGTGGGATTTTCAATAACCGTTACGATCACATCATCTTGCGTTGGCATACATATGGGACCATTTGATATAGTCCAGCGGAAAGTATAATCACCTGCAATCAGATTGTTTACCTGTGTATTGGGTAAAATCGGATTCTGGATATTTGGGGTAGGTGCTCCTCCTGGAGTAGAAACTACTGTCCACTGTCCCACGCCGGAAGTTGCTGTATTTCCGTTGAGTTGGGCGGTGAATCCACAATTATCGAAATCCGAACCGGCATTTGCCACTGTAGGTTCAGCATAATTGTCTATTCGAATCAAATCTGAGCCCGAGCACTCTGCATTCGAAACCTCCCACTGAAAGATATAAACCCCGGGCTCTGCCCCCGTAAAAGTTGTGGTAGGATCATTGACGTCTGTGAATGAGCCTGCCAAGCCCATTGGAGTCGTGGCTGCAATTGTCCATGTGCCTATTCCGAAAGCCGGTGTCGCCGCATCAAGGGTAAAGGTTACCTCGTCGCACAATTCCTGATCAGGACCTGCATCTGCGGCGGAAGGTACATCAAATATACTAACCGTGGTTTGGTCTGTTGAGTTACAGGGTGCTCCTCCTACTGTGGCCGAAATTTCATATTCAAAAGTATATACCCCTTCGACTAAATTTGACGCTACTGCAGTATTATTGCTTGTTTGGGTCAAAGTTGGTGTGTTGGGGCCACTCACAAATGACCATGTCCCGAGGCTATTTAGATTACCAGATAGGTTTGCACTCGTGACCAGATTACAAAAAGTCTGATTCGGTCCGGCATTTGCTGTCGGCACTACTACTATTTGCATTTGATCTGTTTCATTAGGACAGAAAGCCCCACCTAAACTATTCCACTGAAGCGTGTAGGTTCCAAAAATCAAATTGCTAATCGAGCTGGTAGGAGAAAAAATGTCTCCAAAGGTAGGCGTATTTGGACCACTAATTACTGACCAAAAACCCGTTGTAACCGGCGTGGCATTGAGGGTTGTGTTATCTGCGCCACAGACACCGATGTCTGCACCTGCATTGGCAGGATCAGCAACTGACGATGTAGCTATAAGGACGGTATCTCTGCTTGGCGGGCACCCTCCATTTTCAATGGTCCAGACAAACCCATAAGTCACATTGGGTGCTAATGACTCCACTGCTGTTGTGGGTGAGTTAAGGTCTACAATATCTGCCAGAGTTGGACCTGAAAATTGCGTCCACGTTCCGGTCCCCACGACCGGGGCGTTCCCCTCTAAATTGGTATCAGCACCACAGACCGTCTGGTCGGGCCCGGCATCAGCCACCGTAATATCCTCACTTCGGGTAACCAAAACCGTATCACGTGTAGGATCACAACCCGCACCTTGCTCAATTCTCCACTCAAAAGCATAAGTTCCTTCCTCTGTTAAGCCCGAAACAGCAGTTGTAGGGTCGTTGATATTATTTATCGTGGGAGTGGTTATGCTTGTCGGATTACTCGCACTGGGAATAAAGGTCCATATACCTGTTCCTGCGCCTGGAGAGTTCCCACCTAAATTCGTGCTTGTGGATGCTGTGCCAATGCAAATATCCGTCCCGGCCTCTGCCTGAATAGGACCTTGAGTCCCCAAAGTTGTAATGGTTACATTATCTGAAATACTACTGCAAGGATTAGTAATGGTCCAGGTGAATGTATAAGCCGTATTAGAAGAAAGGCCATCAACTGTAGTATTGGGATCTGTAATATCTGAGAAAGTAACACCGGAAGAAGGGGTCACACTCCACTCACCAATCTCATTTAGTTCCGGAGTACTCCCGTCCAACTGGATCGGGGTTCCAAAACAGATCGTTTGATTGGGCCCTGCTTCCACATTTTGTGGATTTTGATCGGCCACGCGAACGATAACATCGTCCTGCGCAGGCACACACAAGACCCCACTTGTGATGGTCCATCGAAATACATATTGGCCAGAAACCAGACCAGATATATCCGTATCGAATGCATTTACATCATCAACAACTGCTGTGTTGGGCCCGCTGACCTGAGACCAAGTGCCCAAAAATTCCGGGCCTTCAATAGATGGATCATTTCCGGCCAACATTGTTTCAAATATATTACAAGCCAAGAGTTGGTCCGTCCCTGCATTCGCCAAAGTGGATTCTCCTGAAGCCACCACGGTGATTTGTTCTGTAGCAGCAGTACATCCGTTGCCGGTAGCTGTAGATCGGCGAAACTCAATGACATACGTACCGCCTTGAGAAAAGCCTCCCACAGTAAAAGGGGAGCTTGTATTTACTGCTGAATAAGGAGTTGGATTGGATCCAAAAGGTCGACTGATAAATCGCCAGGTAGTGGAGCCCAAACCGCCGTCTGTATAATTCAAGTCCACAGTGGTCGCACCGCAAGGCATGGCTATTGGCCCCGGGTCAAGGTTTACGACCGGATCTCCACCTATAGAAAAGTTGACATTGTCTGTGCTAGAACAGCCCGTAACCGTATTTTCTATGGTGTAAGAAAACACATAGGAACCGGTCATCAGATCTGTAACCTTAGCGACTTGACTATTGGGATCAACCAAAGTAACTGAAGGACCTGAAACCTGAGTCCATGTCACCTCTTCATTGACGTAAATGGGACTATTTCCCTCTAAAACTACCGTATCCACACCTCCTATACAATAAGATGTACCTCCGGGTACTGCGCCTGATGCCTGTGTTGAAGGTCCTACTGGTGTAGGTACCACTACTTCTACTAAATCACTTCCGCTCGCACATGGCCCATCCACTTCATAACGAAAAACATAGGTTCCCTCAATCAAGTTCGAAACTGCTGTCATGTCGCTCATGGGGGAGGCAATCGTAGGCACATTTGGTCCACTGACCACAGACCATTCACCCATTTGTCCACAGGAGGACAAACCAGCCGCTGTACCATTAAGAGTGGTAGAAGTAGTTAGAAGAAAACAATCGCTCAACACTTGATCCGGCCCGGCACTGACTGGCTCTACACCACCGCAATTGGTAATCTCAATACCCGTAGAAGTGGCAGTACAACCCGTTGTATTGTTAGTCACCGTCCAGAAAAAAGTAGTCGTACCTCCGTCGCCTGCGTTTAATGTTACGGTTGGGTTTGGGTCATTGACATCGCTTAAAACAACACCCGATCCGCCACCTTCCCATAGTCCCGTTTCATTGGGACCTGGAGCATTACCCGACAAAGTGGGATTATCTCCAGGACAGGCGCTGGGCGATCCACCACTAGCCGTCGCGGTGGGAGTCTCCAAAATAGTATATGTAACATTATCAAACACCAAAGATCCATCGGTACATCTCGATCTCAATCGAAACTGATAGGTATTTCCGCCGATAACTCCAATCACCATGGGTGATAAATCCCCCGGATTCATGATGAGTACACTCGGTCCAGTCACCTGAGTCCACTGCCGGGTTCCCGGCTGAGGTGTGCCCTGAATCTGGCCAAATAACTGAATCATATCATTCGCACAAAATGTGCGATTGATTCCCGCATTCACCGTACAATTCTGAGCTGAAACTTCAGCTACAAAGAACAGCATCAATAAGTTCACCATAACGAATAAAACCCCGCGGTATGCACGAGATTTTATTTTTGATACTCCCATAATGAAGGGCGCTTGGTGAGAATCGGAGGTCAATAAGTTAATGTTTTTCATAAGGTCTGGTTATGCACTTGAAAAAAGACTTTTTTGGAAGCCTTAACAATTTTTCTAAATAGCACTTGTTTCGGTACTCCTTTAAAACAACAAGGATTAAGCCAATTTTTTATTGGCATAAAACCGAGTTGAATTCTTATAATTTAGTCACTGACTGTATGGTGAGTACCTAAACATGAAAATCCAATCAAAATTAAATTTATTCTGACAATCGTCCAATTTTGTATGTTAATTTAATAATAAAACTATGTATAATGCTATTTATCAGGTTTTTATAGTTTGTCATTTAATCTATTTGAATTAAAATAGCACCCCTCAATTCTGACAAATAAGCTCATTTGTCGGTCAAGCCGCACCATTAATTCCCTTGCAAAATTTACGGAAAGAGGCCATCATTGCGACAGTTTTATATGATAGCGTTCAATAAAAAGTCCTTTTTTTTCCTTCGTGTGGCATCAAAATAACTGCAATTGCGCCAGCGCTGTGCAGTGGGTGCCGCCCAAAGAAAGGCGGCAGCCGTCGAAATCAGTCCCGGCTACGGGACTGATGAGAGGGCCGAGTGAAGCGGTCGGAGTCCCGAGGATCGACACCCCGTCGATCTCGAGGACGGAGACCGGGGCCTGAACGAGCCCCGAAACATAGCGACCCCGCAACTACTTTACTATTTATAATATCTCGGGAACCTAAGAATTAAATAAGGTAGGGCATTTTTGTAAAACAAACAACTGCGGGGTGGCGCCCTAATCACCTAAAAAAGTGAATGCCGAAATAAAATTATTTACCCAAAAGAGAGAACATGTGCTGCTTGTAAGCCTCCACTCCCGGCTGATCGAAAGGATTCACCCCAAGGATATAACCACCGAGAGCACAAGCATATTGAAAGAAATAAAATGCATACCCTAAATGGTAGGCATCCCATGCGTTCCATTCCATGCAGGCGACCGGCACCTCTCCTGCCCGATGTGCGGCTATCGTACCGGCAAAGGCTTTTTCGTTGATGGCGTGCATATGTGGCCAGGTCTCCAAATAATCCAAGCCGTCCGCTACTCCATCTGCCTTCGGAATACTTTCATCAACAGCTGGCTGCTGAACGAATAAATGCGTCTCAAACAAATGGCGCTCACCCTCCTGTATATACTGCCCCAAGGCATGCAAATCAGTGGTGAATCCCGTTGAAACAGGAAATATCCCTTTTCCATTCTTACCTTCTGACTCGCCAAACAATTGTTGCCACCACGCCCCAAATTTCTCTAATCCAGGCTCGTAATGCGCCAATAACTCAATTTTCTTTCCATTGCGGTATTGTGCCTGTCGCCACATTGCATACCGCCCCGCCTGCCCTCCTCTTTCTGTTTCGGCATCTGTGCGAGCTTTTTCTGCGCCGGCCACCAATTCCGCGATATTGATGCCAGCCGCCGACATGGGTAAAAGACCGACCGGAGTCATGACTGAGTATCGCCCGCCAATATCGTCGGGAACGATAAAAGTCTGATACCCCTTTTCGTTCGCCAATTTTCGCAATACACTGGGGCCCGCGTCCGTGGTAATATAAATCTGATCTTCCGGACAACCTGTCAAGATTCCCTCCCGACGCCAGGCGCGAAGATATCGAAAAGCCAAAGCGGGCTCTAAGGTCGTTCCCGATTTCGAAATCACATTTATACTGAATCGCTTCCCCTTCAATCGTTCCCGCAAAGCCACCAAAGACGCCATGGATAAATGGTGACCCGCATACAGAACTTCGACACCTCGCTCTGATGCCGGCAAGAGAGGTTGCAGAGCTTCAATGGCTGCGCGGGCTCCCAAATAAGAACCGCCTACACCAATGACCACCAAAATTTCCGAATGCTGACGAATCGACTCCGCCGCTGACTCAAGTTCAGACCACCAGGCTGCATTTATCGCTCTGGGCCCCTTTACCCATCCCGTCCATTCCCTACCTGCACCGGTTCCTTCTTGCAGTTTCTGGTGGGCCAGGGCCAGGTCTTGCTCTTCCGGGTCGCCTATGATGTGCTGATCTTCGATATGAAATGATAGAGCTTGCATAATTGTTTTTTAATGATCCGTGTCGCAAAATAAAAAGAAAACCCTACCTTAAGGGCTCAATGAATAATAAAAAAAGATGAAGTTATCTGAGAAAACGGTATTTATAAGCGGAGCCAGCCGAGGCATCGGCAAAGCGATCGGATTGCGCCTCGCCGCTGAGGGTGCCCATATCGTGGTGACCGGAAAGACAGATGAGCCTCACCCCAAACTCGAGGGAACGATTCATACGGCAGCAAACGAAATGAAGGCCGCCGGAGGAAAAGCGCTCGCCATTCAGATGGATATTCGATCCGAAGAACAAGTCGCCGCTGCCGTTAAAAAGACAGTTGAAACTTTCGGGGGTATCGATATCCTCATCAATAATGCCAGCGCGATTTTTCTCGCCGATACACCGAACACCCCCATCAAGCGATTCGATCTCATGATGCAGGTCAATGTCCGCGGCACCCTCCTCCTCACTCAGCACTGCCTGCCCTATCTCAAAAAGTCAGACCATCCCCATATCCTGACGCTTTCGCCACCTCATCCCCTCGACGACAAGTGGTTAGGTCAGTTTCTGCCCTACACCCTCAGCAAATACGGTATGAGCCTGTGTACGGCCGGCTGGGCACGCGAGTTTGAAGGTGATATCGGTGTGAATTGTCTCTGGCCCGTCACTACCATTGCCACCGCCGCCATTAAAAACATCGTAGGTGGCGAGGAGATGATGAAACAGAGTCGAAAGCCGGAAATTTTGGCCGATGCGGCTTATGAAATCCTTCAGCGTATGCCTTCCGATTGCAATGGAAACTTTTTTACTGATGAAGAGGTGCTCAAGGAGGCCGGCATCACCGACTTTTCTTCGTATGCCGTTAATCCCGGTGGAGATTTGATGCCCGATTTATTCCTATAAAGACCATGGTGTTTTTTTATATTTTGGGCCTACACCGGCACCCTTTGATCTGATTTGCTTTCGACAAATGGATATTCATATCTATATTTTCTGAGCTGACAGGAAGGGTGCCGGTGCGCTACGCTTCGCCACTCGTTCAGTATATCGCTTCCATCCTCGAGATCGCTGAAAGCGACCCTCGGGATTCCAGCGCCTCACTCGGCCCTGCGCGCACCCGGGAGGTGCGCTGGGTCTCTCCCGCCGCGGGCGGTCGCTGGCTGCGCATCGCTTAGGCAAAAATGCAGATTCAGCTTTTACTTTATTCGGTCTTGAGTAGCTGCTTGAGGTCATTTTGTACTCACAGCGAATTCTGAATGTCCGAAATAACAAGCCTTCATCTGCGCGAGAAATGAACAACTCTCCTTCATCTTTTTTACATTTGTATCTATGGCAAAATTAGCTTCATTGGATCTCAACATACATCAAACTCTTTCCATTTTAGAGAAAGAAATAACTGAAGCGCAAACTGAAGGCCAGCGTATCGTTATGACGAGCTCCTTTCAGACCCAATCGGTGCCCCTTTTGCACTTAGTTAGCCTTCATTTTCCCGGTATTCTCATTTGCTTTCTGGATACGGGCTTTCACTTTCCCCAGACGTATGCGTTTAAAGATCAACTCAAAAAAGAATTTGGACTTCAGCTTGTTGAACTTCGCTCTTCCAAAAGTTATACCGAGCAGCGGGGACCGGATGGTCTTTTCCTCTACGCTTCGGATACGGACCGATGTTGTCACATCAACAAAGTGGAGCCTCTGGAGCGCTTTCTTCAAAAAGGCGACCGCTGGATTAGTGGCGTACGAAGAGACCAAACGGCTCATAGGGAAAAGATGAAGCCGATCGAGTGGGATCCGCAAGGGCGAAAGCGCATACACCCTATGTTGGATTGGGTCTCCAAAGACATCTACGACTACATCGATCATCACCAGTTACCCACGCATCCGTTGGACCTGATGGGTTACGACAGCATTGGTTGCGTTCCTTGCACTCAGCCCTGTCAGCAAGCACGCGATGGACGCTGGGAAGGAAGTCAAAAAACAGAATGCGGTCTTCATTTTTCTGATGATCGCTAATTCGCAAACTCAATGTAAATCACAATTATGGTCGTTTTAATTACGGGCGGAGCAGGATATATCGGGTATGAATTTGTTCGCAGCCTCCATTTCCGTTCGGACATTACAGAAGTCCGGGTGTATGATAATCTATCGCGTCCCGGCCATCATTTTTTCATCGGTTCGCCATCTCTTCCCAAGCTCCGATTTATCAAAGCGGATATTCTCGACTCCTATTCTCTTGAAAAAGCTTTGGTGGGTGTGGACATCGTCTATCATTTTGCGGCTTTTGTGAGTCAACCTTACAATCATTTACAAAATCTGCAATACGAGCAAATTAATCGCTGGGGCACATTGAATTTGACCCGTGCCATCAAAGCCTCCCCCACAGTAAAAAAACTCATTTACCTCAGCTCTACAGCCGTCTATGGCTTTGGCGATATCGCGTCCTTGCAACAAGAGCCTCTACCCACGAATGCCTATGGAGAAAGTAAATATCACGGCGAAGAATACATCGAACAGATGCATGCAGGCTGTGAAACCTATATTTTACGCTCTGCAAATGTTTTCGGCTA
This sequence comes from uncultured Saprospiraceae bacterium, assembly GCA_964626595.1. Taxonomy (GTDB): domain Bacteria; phylum Bacteroidota; class Bacteroidia; order Chitinophagales; family Saprospiraceae; genus JAWLFI01. The sequence goes on along the minus strand of CAZVFU010000064.1, from coordinate 3,347 downwards.
CAATCCCTGCGCACGACTAGACAGTGTGATCAATGCCTGGGTGTTTTCCGCCTTAACTGAGGGGAACATTTCTATCTATGGAAGTGGCGATCAAAAAAGAGCATTTGTGCCTATGTATCAAATGATGGAGGATCTGCTCAGCTATTTAGAAGTCGAGCCTAAAAAAGGGTCCGTTGATGCCTCTATTTTATTTTGTGCTTCCTTAAACCAAATTAAAGACTGGTTGACCGAAGCCCTGCCCAGCTTGGAATTCACTTACCTCAATCGCAATCAATCTTTCCCCAGCCAGCATTTTACCGCCTACCCTTTTCAAAGTCAGCACAAAAAGCCCCTCAATGACCACCTTGAGCATATGAAAGAAAGAGTAGTTATGAATACCGTAAATTCTTCTCCGTCTCAGCCTTAAAAAGAATCTATTTACCTCCAGCCAGAAGATGGTATTCTCCTCCTTATTCATAATGCAATCATTCCTTTAGAAGTCGATATTTTTCCTACATTTGCGGCTTGAAAAAATGAGTTGTGCGAATATTTCCATTCCCTTGTTTCCGATCTGCGGTCAGTCCCCCCTGATCGTATCCTGATTTTTAAAGACTTCTGCAGTCTCTAGTCTGAGCCTGCATTTTTTGAATTCATGAATCCCTTTTTAATAACATTAGCCACTGATTGGCCCCGATACTTATGAAGAAATATCTTAACCTTTTCGATTTCAAGCAAAAAGTAAACTACAGGACCGAGGTTCTGTCAGGTCTTACCGTAGCCATAGCCCTGGTCCCCGAAGCTGTCGCCTTTGCCATCATTGCGGGCTTATCTCCCTTAACGGGTCTTTATGCCGCCTTTGTCATGGGCCTGATCACATCCATTTTTGGCGGTCGTCCCGGCATGATATCGGGCGCTACGGGTGCGGTGGCCGTGGTCATTGTTGCCCTGGCCATTTCACATGGCCCGGAGTATGTTTTTGCGACCGTTATTCTAGCCGGCGTCATTCAAGCTCTCGCCGGAATCCTGCGGCTGGGCAAGCTCATGCGATTAGTTCCCCACCCCGTTATCTTTGGGTTTGTGAACGGGCTGGCCATCATTATATTTATGTCCCAGCTCGATCAATTTAAAAATCCGGCAGGCGATTGGCTCAGCGGAGCTCCTTTGTATATTCTCCTTTCGCTTGTCGTACTGACGATGCTGATCATTTGGGGGCTACCCAGACTTACGAAAGCCGTTCCCGCCTCCCTTGTTGCGATCGTGGTGGTTTCGGCTATCGTCATTGGATGGGGGATAGAGACCAAAACTGTGGGTGACATTGCTTCGATAAGCGGCTCCTTCCCTCCCTTCCACATCCCAAATGTTCCCGTAAATCTAGAAACCTTCCTGATCATTCTGCCGTATGCAGCTATTGTGGCCGGCGTGGGACTCATTGAGAGCTTGCTTACTTTAAATATCATCGATGAAATCACAGAAACCCGCGGACAGGGAAATAGAGAAGCGGTAGCTCAGGGAGCGGCTAATATGTTATCCGGTCTATTTTCAGGCATGGGCGGATGTGCTATGCTCGGGCAGAGTTTGATCAATGTCTCCAACGGAGCCCGGGCTAGACTTTCCGGGATTATCGCGGCAGTCACCTTGCTTATTTTCGTCATGTTCGGGGGCGGTTTAATCGAGCTTCTCCCTATGGCGGCGCTCACCGGTTTGATGATCATGGTAGCCATAGGTACTTTTGAGTGGGCCAGTTTGCGAACCTTCAATAAAATGCCAAAGTCAGATATTTTTGTCATGGTAGTGGTCACGCTGGTGACTGTTTTCTTGCACAACCTGGCTCTCGCCGTCATCGTTGGAGTTATCATAGCCGCGCTGGTTTTTGCCTGGGATAATGCTAAGCGCATTCGCGCCCGTAAACGGTTTGATGAGGATGGCGTAAAATACTACGAGATTTACGGCCCGTTATTCTTTGGTTCGGTTACGGTATTTAATGATAAGTTTGACGTTCTAAATGATCCTGAAGAAATTGTCATTGACTTCAAAGAAAGTCGGGTGGTCGATATGTCGGCTATAGAAGCCCTGAATAAAATTACCAGTCGCTATCTAAAAGTGGGTAAAAAGGTCCATCTACGTCATTTGAGTCCTGACTGCCTTAAATTGCTGAAAAATGCCGATAAAATCATCGACGTGAATGTGTTGGAGGATCCCAGCTATAAGGTCGCGGTCGACGAACTTTGAATTGCGGTTGAATGAGGTGTGCTTCGAAAATTCATAATCGAATGCATATGCTATTTTAGTAGCAATATGGTCAATAACATCCCTAAGCCCGCCTGTTTAAAGCTAAAAGAAGTTTAGACCATAATGCTCAAGGTGGTTTTAAATCAAATATCTTATTCAACTCACTCCGAAATAAAATTTTCCATAATTTTGTGCGTGTTCCGGAACAAAAACACTTGGAATTTTTGTATATTAAGCAAGATTAGAAACTCTGACTAGTAAAATATTAGCCATGATATCACCACGCGTCATGAAAGAACCAAGGTACTACATAAAAAAACCATCTTTTTTGAATGGACTGGCTAGTCTCTTTGATTTGTATAACGCTCGTCAAGTTAAAATTGACTTCTCGTTTCATGAAGATGTTAAAGCGATGAAGTCAGATTTTGATTTAGTCGGAGAAGATTTATGGGTTGCTGTTAAAAGGTTTGAGGACCAAAATCAGCACTTAAAACAGGTCAAGGACAAAAAACCGTTGGATTAAGATAGACCTATTGTAAAATGAGCAAGCGAAGTGGGGTAGAAACTGAAAGCAAACAACTGTCAAAAAAAACAAGGGCAGAAGAAATAGAAGTAGGTGAAGTTGTTGAAGACCTAAAGAAAAATCCGAAGTTTAAGGATTTTACTCCAGAACAATTGCGGGCGGTTGCAGAAACTGCTGTTGTAGAGATACGTCAGGAGATCCATGAACAAAGTTTCTCTGGCCCCTTACCACCACCTTCTGTTTATGGCCAATATGAGCAGATACTGGAAGGTGCAGCAGACCGGATTTTAATTTTGGCAGAAAAAAACGCTGAACATAGAAAAGAAATGAACTCCAAGATTGTTAATGCCGATATCAAGCGGTCACTAATCGGGCAAATTTTGGGATTTATATTGTCCATTTTTTTTATTGGTGCCGCTATATATTGCGCCTATTTAAATCAACCTTTTCCAGCAAGTGTTTTAGGTGTTGGTGGTTTCTCTTCAATCATTTCTATTTTTGTTTTAGGTAGAAAGTAATTGAAAGTCCTTTTTTTGATCAATGATATAGTATCATTTTTTCTTATGGAGATCGACGAATTCAGAGACTATTGCCTGGAAAAGCCCGAAACCTCGGA
>CAZVFU010000063.1:10646-12813 GCA_964626595.1 uncultured Saprospiraceae bacterium | reverse complement strand
GCGCCTTCGCGTGAAAATCGTTAAAAGTCGAAAGTCAGAGATCAGAGGTCAAAGTACCGATTGCGCTCCTTCGGAGCTTTGTCGGTCAAAGAAGGTTGGAAGTCCGAGGTCAGTGGCCATAGGTATTATTTGTGCCCTAACATCATGGCATCATCAATATTTACGTCTTCGCGTGAGGGATAGCAGCGGCAGGCAGCGCCTTCTGGCGGTGAGCAGCCGTGAGGCGAGGAAGTGACCATCGGAAACTCTACGCAGCCCTACGGATGCCAACGCCAGGAGAGCTGACTACGAGCGGATAGCCCGACCCCGTCCTGAGCCTATCTCTGATAGGTTGAACTCAGGGCGGGGGCACGCCCTACCCTTCTAACAAGCCTTAAATAATATAGTAGCTAATTCATCCGAAGGTTAGATCATTCAGTGTAAATCGATCCAGAGCTGAGGACCTATGCATTAAAATAATTAGCAATTCCCCAGCGTATCTTTTTGGGATAGGATAAATCACTATTCTAACAGCTTTATCAACTATTTTTCTCTTCGTTTTACTCCCTTTCTGCAGTAATAAAACGCTTTTATTCACTCTAACTTTCTATAAATCAAACATTTCACCCATAAGGGTGATGACTAATGATTGGAATTGAGTCAAATTTGAAGTACTCAACACCTCATTATTATGATGCGAACATTAGGCTTTATTTTTATCAGCATTTTCATCGGCACCCCGCTCATAGCCCAATGGCAGGTAGATGGTCAGGTCATTAGTGCATTGGGCTTAGCAGCGGATCGGAGAAATATAAACGTAAATTCTACTCTAGGTGAAGCTATAATATACAGCAAGACAGGTGGAGATGTAAAAGTATTACAGGGGTTTCAGCGTAATCGCAATGCCTTGCTAACAAGGGTATTTCAACCGGTAGATCCCTCCTTTGAAATACTTGCATACCCAAACCCTTGCGATCATGAATTCAGAATTATATCCTCAATAGGCTATAAAAGCCTCAACTGCTACAGTATGGATGGCCGACTCATAGCCCACTGGCCTGTAGTTCAGGACAGGTACTCTACCTCTCATTTACCAAAAGGCATGTACATATTGAGGGCTCAAATACAATATCGGGAAATCGCAATCCAAACTCTAATCATTCAATAAGTGAATCCATATGAAGGCTAATTCTACACCCAATTACGCACAGTTAATACTGCTGTTTTTCTTTTCCATAGGAATCTTCGCTCAATCTCCTGATAAAATCAATTATCAGGTAGCTATTAAAAATGAGCAAGGACTTCCTTTATCTAATCAAATGGTAACGGTAAATGTGCAAATCGAAACTGACGGGGGCGTCTTTACCCAATCGCAGGAGGTAAATACTGATGATTTTGGAATTGCCAATATGCAAATTGGTGGAGAAGATCTCAAAGCAATTGACTGGTCGGAAGGAAATGCCCGAATGAGTGTTTCTATCGCTTCAGGATCAAATTCCATATCATTAGGAACGCAAGAGTTGGCAACAGTTCCATATGCATTATACGCAGAGACCTCAGGCAGTTCGATACCCGGCCCGGCTCCAATGCATGAGTGGGACGGCACGCGTTTGAGATTTGAACGCCCGGATGGTACATTTGGCGATTGGGTGAATCTGAAGGGAGAACAAGGCAATAGTGTGCAAGTCGTAGGTGCAGTTGATACGGCTAATGATCTCCCAACAAATTATAACGGAAGCGTCGGAGATATGCTATTAGACTTATCTACGGGGGATGGATATATCTGGACCGGATCTGAATGGGCAAATGTAGGCCGTGTCCAGGGTCCTGAGGGTCCACAGGGGCCTAGAGGATTTACCGGAGATACAGGGCCAAGACCTGATCATGAGTGGAATGGTACTTCCGTACGATTCCAGCTACCCGATGGTAACTGGGGACCTTTTATAGACTTGCTTGGACCTAAGGGCGACAAAGGAGATGTGGGAGAAACGGGCCCGGCTCCTGAGCACCAATGGAATATGACCGCCTTGCGGTTCAGAAATCCGGACGGCAGCTGGGGAAATTATACCAATTTAGTGGGGGCAGAAGGTGCGGAAGGACCAAGGGGCCCTCAGGGAATACAAGGTCCTCAAGGTGAAAGAGGACCTCAAGGTCTGCCAGGCCCTGCCGGGCCAGAGGGACCAGAGGG
>CAZVFU010000063.1:0-10546 GCA_964626595.1 uncultured Saprospiraceae bacterium | reverse complement strand
GAGGACCTCAAGGTCTGCCAGGCCCTGCCGGGCCAGAGGGACCAGAGGGGCCAGAAGGGCCAGAGGGACCAGCTGGTAACTATACTGCCGGTCCAGGAATAATCATCACCGGTTCTGACGTTATCGGGAATACGGGAGATACTAATCCATCGGATGATTTAACACAATCAACCAATTTCAGTGGAGAGGTGGAAGGAACGTATGATAATCTAGAGCTTAAACAGATTTTAGGGCAGGATATTCTTGCCGGAACGCCCGGCAATAGTGAAATTTTGGTTTCGGTGGCTGATCGGTGGCAGTTAATTAATCTAGAAGATTTGTTTCCGACAATTTATGCCGGTGGCGTCAACCCTTCAGGATCCGTTAATTTCAACTCCACAGGTAATTTACAAATCACTGTAACCAATTCTGATATCACGGTTTCAGAACCCGGTGTGAGTTTCGGACCGGGGAATTGCAGTGCAATTGCCACCGGAAGAAATGGAAATACAAAAATACTTTATGCTCAGTTTCAAAATGGAGATGTAGTATTTAAGGCAAACGACAATGAAGCTGTGCATCCTTTCAATTTTGTCATTATCTATCAAGATTAATGAAAGTAGTAATCAGCATACTATTTATAATGTTTTGCTTTGTTCAGCTAAGTGCGCAAAATGTTACGGCCTTTGGTCAAAGACAGAATTATGGTGTGAGCGGTCGTTTAAGTGCTGGGGTGGATTATTACCAGCACTATGGAGAAGGACGTGATCGCCTCCCTCCTTTTGGATATCGTCTTACAGGGGCGCTCAATATCAAATTGGGTGCGGTTCAGGTACCTATTTCTCTCTCCATTAATCAGTTGGGGAATAATATTTCAAGCCCATTCAACTTATACGGGGCTAGTCCCTATTGGAAGTGGGTCAAATTACATCTCGGACATCGGAGTTTGAATTTCTCCCCTTTTGTGTATTCGGGAAGGGCTTTTCAGGGTGTTGGTGTAGAGTTAACACCGGGCAAATTTTCATTTACCGCTTTCCATGGCCGCATGGAAAACTTGTATGCCATAAGAGATACTTTAGCTGCTGGTGCATTTGTGCTGCCCTCCTATGATAGGTGGATCACAGGGGCAAAAATTGGCTTTGGTGACAGAAATAACCGAGTTGAACTCATGACGGTTCGCATCAAAGATGAGGGTATAGAAGACAGCTTGTTCGTTGATAGGGATCCCGTCGAGAACTGGGTATTGGGTCTAAATGGAAATTTTCGATTGTGGAAAAAATTCTTTCTAGAAGGGAAGTTGGCTACCAGTATTTTCACGTCTAACCAATTGGCTTCGAAGCCTGGCGAATTTTCGAATTTAGAACAGAGTATAGAAGACGCTATTACGATCAATATCAGTTCTCGACTTAGTTGGGCAGGTGAGGTTTTTGCTGGCTATGCATTTAAAGGACGCAAACTTGGAGTGTCTTACAGAAGGGTGGCACCATATTATTACTCATTGGGCACCAATTTTATTCAAAACGATATTCAAAATCTCACTCTAACTTTTGGATGGCCTTTTCTGAATCGACGTCTCAGAATCAGGGGGTCCGCCGGAGTACAATCAGACAATTTAAGCAATCAAAAATCTTACACCAGTCAGAGAATTATTGGTTCTGTGACAGCGTCCTATTTTCCGGGTGAAAACTTTAACCTAGTCCTCAGATATTCTAATTATCAACATGAAAGTCAGGCAGGTTTGGTGCAAGTCAATGATACGTTTCGTATTCTGACGATTACCCATAATGCCTACCTGGCAAGTCGCATAGGAGTATGGTCTACAGAAGATCATAAATTAAATATAAGCGTTAATGCATTTCGAAACCAGGTTGTAGACGAAGCAGCGATCGGTGATCGAAATGCAAATTTCACCGGCTGGGGCGGGAGCGTTCAGCTCCGATATCAATATAACCCGTGGTCCCTTCTCATGGGGCCCACCTTCAATATCAACAGATATCAATTTACAGAATTTACAGAAGGCAGGGTTGGAACAGGCTTTATTGTACAAAAAAGTTTCTGGGACCAAAAGTTGCGTTTATCAACGCATTACCAAATCAATCAAAATCAATATCAAAGTTTTAGCAATGGATGGTTGCAAAGTTTATCCGGCAGGTTGCAATGTAAAGTGACCAAAAGCCACAGCTTATCGGCACGTATATTTTATATCGATCAACAGATATTGACCGCTGACTCCTTCCGGGAAATGCGGTTAAGCATAAACTATAATTATGTATTGGGTTAAAAAAATACTGGTATATATTTTCCTTTGTTTTGCCCTTTCGGGGAATACTCAGAATCCATTGGATATTCAGATTGAGATTTTCGAGCCCTACCCTGTTGAGTTGGAATACTATCTCGAAAATGCGAACAACTTGTTTATTACGGTTTCCAATCTCACCGGAATCGACCAGGAAGTCTTTTACCATGTGCGCCTGGTAGGAGACAACGGGATCGATATTCAGACCTTACCAACGGTCAGGCCCCTTGAAGCCGTTCGGATACCGGCCTTCAGGACCTTATTCTACTCCGGCAATGAACTAGAGCGGGATTTCCCCTTTCAATATCCTGAGGATATCGATCTCAGTGGGTTAAGCCCTGAGCAACTGGATTATATCTCCTTTAACCGAGCCTTACCTGAAGGCAATTATCAGCTCTGCGTGACTGCTTTGGATTGGAATACGCAAACCCCACTCACTTTCCAGTGCAGTCCTTCATTCTACCTTAGTTATGGAGATGTTCCATTCATATATATGCCATATGATGGAGAAGAAGTCTTTGTTTCCGAAACAAATCACATCACAATTGGGTGGGAGCCCCCGTTTACTTTAGCCCCTCCGGCCGGCACCTTTCAGTATAATCTAAAAATGATTGACATTACCGATGAGCCGATTCAGGATATTGAGCTACTGCTGAATAATCCGGGGGTGTTTCCCGTATTAGACGCAGAGGGCCTCATGACTGAAATATATAACTATGATTTTCCTCCGGAGATTGAATTGATCGAAGGACACCAGTATGCCTTGCGCGTGCAGGCTGAGGATGTGAGTGGGAATCATCCCCTGGCCAACAATGGGTTCAGCGAGATCTCTACTTTTTGGTATGGTCAGAATCCGGAAAATGCAGAGGAACCTGAAGGGTCCTCTGAAAATGCTTCTGACTGCTACCAAAACTGCTATTATGAAGACCAGATCTCTGAAAATCCGACCTCAAATACGGAAGAGTTTGATGAATTTCAGGTAGGGCAGTTTACGGTTGAGCAGATACAATGGACCCAAACCAGCGGGTCGGCGGCTTCCGGTAGTGGAGAAATTGCCATTCCTTTTCTAAATGACGTACGCGTAAAAGTAAACTTTTCGAATGTATCGATCAATAGCTCCGGCCGGATGTACAATGGTGTCGTTGAGGCGGACGTAGACCAGGTCTATGACCCGGCGCGAATAGATACCGATCTCGCACAAGAGATGAATAACTTCATTCGCAATGGCCGGGTGGTCAATGCTCTGGCCGGAGGAGCTGCTATGGGCATGCCCCTAGGGTTAGTGCAGAATGTAGCGGGTTATAATTTTATGCTGGGCTTTACCCAGATGAGCTTTTTTCCCGAACAGGCAGTCTGCCAGTTGATGCATCATTTGCAGATTCCTCAGATGGGCGAAGAAGTTTTCATTACCATGGCCGGTACGGATATATGTTTGATCCCTGCCGGCTTTGGAGGAGAATACACCTTACATCCGGCATTGGATGTGCCGGTGCCTTTTGGAGGAGATCTTGAATTGGTGTTCAAGGGAAGTGCGGCTTCGGACCTGGAACAGGTGCAAGATGAAGCTTGTCATCTGGAAATGGATTGCAACGGCTTGAAAAAGCTGGCCGTAAGAGGCGAGGTTTTATTTCCCGAAGAGAGCTTTAAAGCTTTAGACGATTCCGAAGATCCTGTGAAGGGTACTTTCTCTGTGGAGATTGATCGGGCAGTTGGGGCCAGTGAAAATATTTATGCTCAATTTGGTGAAGAAGGCATACCTGAAGAGTCTGGCTTCCACTTTATGGCTCAAGTCAGTGTGGACGATTTTGAGTTATCCGCATTACCGGAATGGGGTTTTGCGCTCGAAAATGCCTGGTTGGATTGTTCTGATTTTGAGAATCCTCCGTCTATTCAATGGCCGGAAAGTTACGATGACCCGAACATCAGCTGGGACGAGGATGAACAAGATATGGTCATGCAACCCACCTGGCAAGGGATATACATTCAGGATATCGAATTAACGACTCCGAAGGTCTTTTTTGAGGGAGGCAGTCCGGCGAAGGTTTCCGGCAATCATATGATTATTGATCCCCTTCTGAGCTTTTCTCTTGCTGTGGAAGATATCTTTACGACCGACCAAGGTTCTTTGGACAATTGGTCCTTATCCATGGACAGTCTGTTTATTTCATTTGTCCAAAATCGACTGGAAAGCGGCGGTTTCAGCGGTGAACTGGGTGTGCCTATTACTGCTGAAGGGCAGTATTTCAGATACACCGCGCTCATTCAGGACAGCGATCGAGAAAATACTTCTTTGGATGCACCAGAATATGTTTTTTCCGTAAAGCCTTCCGACGCTATCGATTTTCCATTTATGATGGGTAAAGTAAGCTTGAGCGAGAATTCGTATATCCTGGCCAACTTATCCCCTTCTGATGAAAGCCAAAACTATCTGGAACTGCATGCTGAAGGAGGAGTCGGTATCAATTCAGAGCTTTTTGAGACAAAAGATGGGGTAGAAAGTGTTCCTTTGGCCATTCCATTGGCAGATTTTAGATGTACTTATCATTCCCGGCAGGGTTTTACAGAAAGTCACTTCGGTTTTGCAGGCCTTGAGGCAGTCCAATCCGATGATGGAGGACAGATTGAATATGATCATGACTTTGGCATGCAATTCAGTGAAGAAAGTTTTGCCGGATTTCCGTTGAACATTGAATCAGCCTCCCTGCAATCCATTTCAGGCAGTGAAGTAGTCTTTAATCTGACCCCGAGGGTTTCAGTGGCCGGTGGAGAGAATGGAATAGCCGGAAGTGTAGGATTGGATTTTAACTCAAGCTTTGAGACGGTTAATGGCCAACAAAAATTAAGGCTTCAAAGCGTATCTGTTTCCAATTTGTCCATTTACAGTGATGTTTATGGGTTATTATTAGATGGCGAAGTTGAATTTTATAATGATATTGGTGCGGATAAGGTAGGAAACAGTGGAGCCAGAGGGAATTTGCAAGTGATGTTGCCATTAGGTTTAGGTGTGCAACTGGCGGCTGAATTTGGGACTCAGGTTACAGATCCGGATGCTGCCTTCGGCACAGAAGATCATTTCAATTATTGGTTTGTAGATGGTATGGTTTACTTCGGCTATGCTGGTGTGCCCATTGCTCCGGGTGTGGGGATCTATGGTTTAGGTGGAGGTGTATTTGTGAATATGACCAAAGGGGGTAGTGGCGCTATGGACCAAAACGACGTTAATGCCACCCTGGATCAGGTCAATAGCCTAGAAGAAACTAAAGGTGAAAACAATACCGTTCATCGCACTAAGGGCATTCCCACCCCTTCGTTTGGCAATTATGGTTTGAAGCTGGCCACCACTTTTGCTACACATCCCACACCACAGACGCTCAATATGGACGTCTCAGTATACGGTGAGTTCAGTGAACAATTGGGGATCAACTTGCTGTCGATCAATGGTGATGCTTTTGTCATGACGGACCTTAGCATGCGAAATAAGGCAAATATTTGGGCCGCTGCTGGTCTGCAATGGGAAAAAACGGTGGATGGACAGGTTTTTGACGGGATACTGGATGTGTATGTCAACACGCCAACTATGTATGGGAATCCTGACCTGAATAATAAGATGATTGGAGCCCATTTTCATGCCGAACAAGGAGGGTCTAATCTGTGGTGGTTCCATGCCGGACAACCGGACCAGAGAGGAGAGTTGAATATTGAGTTTCCATTTATGGGAGCTATTGAAGCCAGCGGTTACTTAATGACTGGACACAATCTGCCGACAGAACTACCCATTCCTCAGAAGGTTGCTTTCTTGATGGATAATGCTAAAACCGGATCCGGGGATAACCAATTATCGGATTCCGAAGCGGTGCCGGCCAATGGATTGAAGCGTACGGAAGGTTCAGAAATGCTGGCCAATATGGGTACCGGAATTGCCCTGGGGGCAGAACTTGAGGTTACCGTAGGTTTTGATGCGTTCATTTATGCGACTATGAGTGCCTTTTTAGGGTTTGATTTCAATTTAACTCAGGATGAGGCCCGTACCTGTTACATACCGGGTTCGGGAGAAATTGCACCCGGCATCAATGATTGGTATGCCCGGGGTCAGGTGTATGCAGGTCTGGAAGGGCAGATTGGCCTTCAGTTCAGATTTGCAGGAAAAGATTACAATCTGAATTTATTCTATATGGCAGCGGCCATGTTACTCCAGGGTGGCGGTCCTAATCCCGAGTGGATCGAGGGTCGGGCTGGCATTACTTACAGTGTTTTAAATGGTCTGGTAGATGGGACCGAAAGGTTTGACATTGCCATTGGGGATCGCTGTGTGCCGGATTTTGAAGACCCCTTCGCCGGACTGGAACTCATTTATGATCATTATCCTTTGGATGGTGCAGAAGAGGTCAGTGTCTGGGTGGATCCCAGTGTAACTTTTCTACTTCCGGTCAATGAAGAAATTATTTTACCTGTATTAGATGAAAAGGGAAAAACAAAAGATATGACGATTGAGTTGGCACTTGATCGATTTGTGACTCAAAAAACTGAGAATGGTTCTTCTCAAACGGTAGATGCGGAAGTTGAATGGAGCAATGACCATAAAAATGCTTTTTTGGAATTTGATCAAGTGTTAAGCCCATTGTCTGAATATGAAGCGGATGTTCGACTTGTTGCCTATGAAATAAAGGCAAATGGAGACCGAACACGAATGAAGGATGAAAACGATCAAAATTGGAAAGAAGAAGTGAAATTTCAATTTTCTACCGGTGAAGTGCCTTATCCTATACCCGATGAAGAAGTAGTGCGCACGGTTCCGATCCGAAAGCAGCGATTCTTTTTGCAAGACGATAACCCATTGGGCATCGGACAAATTGTATTTAGCGGAAACGTGAAAGATGAGGATCCGGATATAGGATATTTCCCTGAAGACAATGACAATTACACCTACAACTACTTCGCCCGATTGCAAGATATGCATGGCAATCAACCGGTCATCATTGATTTGAATAATTACAAAGACAATAGCAGCATTGATGATTTGGTCGTGAGTCTTCCGAATCTAGAGCCTCAAACCATCTACTCCTTTGAAATTGTGAGAGAGACGGACAAGCAGTTCGGTAATCGCAATAAAATTATCAATCGGATTATTACAGAAAAATTCGAAAATCAACTTCTGGATGTAGGTTCTACTAGAAATATCAATGTGAGCACAAATGCTTCAAGACCTGGAAATCCTCAATATGAAAATGAGGATATCATTTACCAATTCTATTTCCGAACCAGCAAGTTCAATACACTTCAAGCCAAGCTTTCGAGCATGTCCATTGAGGTTGAGGAGATAAACTCCAATGATCCGGCAGACTTCTATCCTAAAGTTAATTTCTTTGGAGAGGAAGGCTTTGATGTATTTGATATCAGAGGCGAATTTGATGGCAGCGGGAATTTAGTCGTGGCACCCAGGGTCAATCTTTTTGCCGAAGAGCATTCTAATCACAGCTCCAATTCAGGCATTCAATCTTATTTTTCATTTATTCGTCAGGAATGGGAAGCTTTTGATAATGCAAGTGAATCCTTACGCAACAATGCACATACCTTGAGTTACGACTTGTCTTTTCAGTATGCAGGAGTGGCTCAGCAAAGTACGGAAACGCTTTTGAATCAAACCGTCAGTGATTATTTACTAGATTACGATTTTGAAATTAATTATGATCAGCCACAAATCACCTTTGCTTTAAATCAGTATGCTAGCGGATATAGAGGTCCCTTGACAGAAGAGCAAATTGAAAAAAAATGGAATATTGAAGGCATAGAAAATTCAAATCCCATCGAAAGAATAGTATTCCAATCCGGTAATCCTATAAGAGAAGATTTGGGTCAGGAAGCACCAGCTGAAGATCTTGTTCGACTGAGTATTGACCATCAATTATGTAATGCGGCAAGTGGTGACGCCGGCCAATTATGGCAATGGATTTATTACATTAACTCCGCAAGAGTAACCTTGACGCCGGATGCAGTAGTTTACGGGATCAGGCATCGAAATGCGGTTTCTATAAGTGTCAACAAATGGAGCGCCTACTTGAATGATGAATATTCGGACTTAATGGATGAAATGAGTGAAAGGACCATTAGGGATGAGTATTATTGGGAGGCTTTCCCTGGTACGTACCATATCAAAATACAAGGCAATAATCTGTTTGATGTCGGCCAGATCACAGGCTACAAAAAAGCATTCACATTTGAAGTAAATCCATGAATCGCATACTGATCATATCAGCCCTTATCCTTTGTTCCGGCCTTTTGTTAGGGCAGAATGAGGCATTTCCTCTAATTGTGAAGAAGAAAAGTGACCAAGTAGTGTTGCGTTGGGCACCTTCCGATGAAGCCTATTGGCTCCAATTACAAAGAGCGCAAATTTGGATAGAAAGAACAGATATTAATCCCGGGACGGAGCGAATTGTAAATGCTCAACGAGCGGTTTCTGATACCTTTCAGATCTGGTCTGAAAGTGCCTTTGGGCCAAAAGACGATTGGGGTGGTGAAGAAGAATGGATAGCTCTTGCAGGATATTTAATGTATGCCCCTTATGAAAGTTTAAAGGATTCGACTTCCTCAGGGTGGACTAGCCTACTAACGAGAAAAGAAGAGTTAAGTGACCGATATTCCATTGCGCTAGTGGCTGCAGACAGGTCTGCTCAAGCGGCTCGAGCTATGGGGATGAGATGGACGGATGTTGAGCCTAACTTTGATGTGTTGCAAGTCTACACGCTTTACGTCCAGTTAGATTCTAATATCTATCACTCTGTCATACCCGTAAAGCCGGGTCTGGAGATCCCATTCAGACCTGAAATAGAGAAAACCAATGAGCAAGAAGATTTTGTCGTCTTATCATGGGACAGAAAATCGCATAGCAGGCATTTTTCTTCCTACTGGATAGAAAAATCCAAGGATCAAAAACAATGGCAACGCATCAATAGTCAGCCATATATCCATGCGAAACAAGAAGGCCAAAACCTGTCCGAGGGAGAGATTACTTTTATAGATTCAGCGTCTATAGGCGATCCCTATTACTACCGAATTATTGGTTTGGATGCTTTTGGAGAGGCCTCCGAGCCCAGTGAGGTAGTCCGCTTAAGTGGTAGAGACCGTACGCCACCCGCTTCTCCTCAAAAGCTCAATGCAACTATGCCCAATGAAGCTGAGATGGTGATATCATGGGAAGCTTTGGATTACGAGCCGGGGGTGCAATACGCTGTTCGAAAAAGCAATCGGTCGGATGGTATCTACCGACAAGTATCACCCTGGTTGACGGCATCCACCTTGAATTGGACGGATACTACCCCATCCTTAGTATTATCTAATTACTATCAAGTCTGCATTCAGGATACAGCTGAAAATATCAGTTGCTCCCGAACGGTTTATGGCATTATTCAGGACACCTTTCCCCCATCAGCACCAGAAGGGCTGGAAGCTTCGGTCGACACTACCGGCGTGGTAAGCCTTCGCTGGGCATTGGGACCGGAAGAAGACCTGAAAGGCTACCATGTATATTTTGCAAATGGCTATGATCGGGTATTTAGTATTTTGACAGGGACGGCCGTCCTTGATACCCAGTATATAGATACTATAGATCTCAATAGTCTTACCAGACAGGTTTTCTATCGGGTGGTGGCAGAAGATATCCGATCGAATCGATCTGAATTTTCAAGCATTGTTGCTGTGGAAAGACCGGACACGATTCCACCATCAGCCCCAGTATTTAAAGGCTATGAAATACAGGAGGAGTCTATTATTTTACAATGGGCAAACAGCAGTAGTGCAGATGCTACAAAACAACTTTTGTTGAGAAAAGAAAGTCGCGAGAATGAATTCACACTACTTGATAGTTTAGCGCCTTCCATTACCTACTATACTGATCAAAAAGTGATGTCCGGTAAAAGATATGTCTATCGACTGATAACGGTAGATCAGGGAGATTGGAGGACTCCCTCTCCTATGGATCTTCACGTATCCTCGAAAGCTAAAAAATCTTCATTGTCAATTTCGGCGCAGGAGCAAGACGGTATGTATTCTATTCAAATGCAAGTCCCGCAAGACCTAAACAAGGAAGACAGAGTGAAGCTCTATCGAGCAGTGGATACTCAGCCCTTTTTAAGTTGGAAAACACTTCATCCGGAGGAGAGAATACAAAGCTTGAAAATTGAAAAACCTACAAGGATCAAAGCCCTGATTTTTCATGCCAATGGAAACAAGTCTACCTGGAGCAACACACTTGAATTAAATCCTGAATAATGA
>CAZVFU010000062.1:0-13302 GCA_964626595.1 uncultured Saprospiraceae bacterium | reverse complement strand
AATGACGCCCCAGCGAAGTCCTTTTACGGTTTTACTCTTAAAGGTAGATGATGCCCCCAATTAGAAGTATCCCAATTTCTTTCGGTCTTCCATGGCAGTCTCTGATCGTTTATCGTCTGACCTACCGCCCCGCTCGGTAATTCGAGTCGTAGCGATCTCCTCTATGATATCCTCTACCTCTGATGCAGAGGATTCGATTACCCCGGTACATGTCATATCGCCAATGGTTCGACATCGAACCATCTTTCGAACGACCTTTTCACTGGACTTTTTCTCTATATAATCGGTGTCGGCCAGCAGAGTGCCATCTCGTTCAAATACCGGTCGTTCGTGGGCAAAGTACAGATTAGGCAGGGGTACTTTTTCAGCGGCCAAATACTGCCAAACATCCAGTTCTGTCCAATTTGAAATCGGGAAAACCCGAAAATGCTCACCTATGTTTTTCCTTCCGTTGAAAAGATTCCAAAGCTCCGGGCGCTGATTTTTGGGGTCCCACTGTCCGAAGTCATCTCGGTGTGAGAAAAACCGCTCCTTAGCTCGAGCTTTTTCTTCGTCTCGGCGTCCTCCACCCAGAGCCGCATCAAAGTTCCCCCCTTCAATGGATTCGAGCAAGACATGGGTCTGCAAGCCATTTCGGCTGGCATTGACTCCCTTTTCTTCCTGAAGCTCACCTTTGTCTATAGCCTCTTGTACACTCCCTACTATTAATTTGGCGCCCAGGCGTTGAGCGAGCTCATCCCGAAATGCTATGGTTTCAGGAAAATTGTGTCCGGTATCAATATGGAGCAAAGGAAAAGGGATGCGCGCAGGATGAAATGCTTTGGCTGCTAAATGTGTAAGCAGGATAGAGTCTTTCCCTCCGGAAAATAAAATGACCGGGTTTTGAAACTGTGCGGCTACTTCCCGCATGACGAAAATTGACTCTGCCTCTAATTCCTTTAAGTGACTCAATTGATAATTCATAATATACTGCAATTTGCAGATCAGCAAGCTTAAATTTACTGATCTTTGATGATAACTTTATTTTCGATGAAGGACAATGCCTTTTTTCGACTTTCTTCCAGACTCTCTTTTGCCGTATCCAGGATCAAGTCGGGGTGGTTCGGAGCTTCATATGGAGCACTTATACCCGTGAAGTTCGATATTTCACCAGTCCGTGCCTTTTTATACAGTCCTTTCACATCGCGGTCTTCACAGACCTCCAAGGGCGCTTGTACATATATTTCGTAGAAATCTTCCTCGCCGATAATCTGCCGGGCGCGATCGCGAATCTCTCTGGTCGGACTAATAAAACACGCCAGCACGATGACATTGGTTTCGCAAAACATCTTTGACATCTCCGCAATTCGACGGATATTTTCAGCGCGGTCTCCTTCCCCAAAGCCTAGATTATTACTGATCCCGGTTCGAATATTATCCCCATCCAGCATTTTTGGCCATAATTGTTTGGCAAATAAAGCGTGCTCTACCCCCATGGCGACCGTGCTCTTTCCGGATCCCGAAAGCCCCGTAAACCAAAAAACGGCCGATCGGAATCCCCAGGCTTGCTGTCGTTGCTGCCGGGATACGAGTTGATCTGTATTGGGAAAAATATGCTCTGGAGTCATTTAAAAAGATTTTTGACCATGGATCGAACGGAACCTCTGGGTAACCATTGCCAGATTCGTTCGTGAAAATAGTATAAAATAAGCTTGGTAACCACTTCGATTCCACCAATAGATACCGCAAAGGTAAGGTTCCCGGTAATAAGATAAGAAATCAACATGGTATCTAAGGTTCCCACGACCCTCCAACTGACTCCTTTCAGGAAACTGCGCAAATGCGATTCGCGTTCTGGTGAAGGCTCGGGCTTACTCAAATGGATGTGGCTGAAGGGGTAAAGCAGCAAAAGGGTGATATTCTCCCTTTAATCCCAATGGACTTTGATTTCGAATATCATGTACAATTTGAATGGCGGGTTTCGCCGCTGAAATTCGAAATCCGTTTCCATTCAGGATCTCCTCATATGATCGAGTATGCAACTCGGTAAATCCGCCGCTAAATTCAAATTCCTCCTCTCCGATTGTCAACGATCGAAACGTGCGCTGGCCCGCGGCTTTGACTTCCTCTGGAAGGGTTTCAGCATTAATACTTAAAAACCAGCGAACGCGTGCGCCTTCTAATTCCAAATAGCCTGCGGCCCGATCATGGGTATGTACATGAACTTGGTTTTCCTGAACCTCACCAAAAATCCATTGTAACATGTCGTAAAAGTGAACACCAATATTAGTTGCAATTCCGCCCGACTTCGCATCCTGACCTTTCCAACTTGAGTAATACCAGTTTCCGCGACTTGTGATGTAGGTCAAATCAATGTCTACCTTGCGATCAGAATCTCTGTTTTTGATTTTTTCTTTGAGTTCAATAACTGCGGGATGCAATCGCAATTGAAGAATGTTGTAGATATGGTGACCCGTTTCCGCCTCCATTTCTTCCAGAGCTTCAACATTCCAGGGATTCATCACAATGGGTTTCTCGCATATGACATCCGCGCCTTGCCGGAGGCCAAATCGAATATGTGCATCGTGCAAATAATTTGGTGAACAAACGGAGATATAGTCTAATCCCTGCCCATTTCGACTCAATTTGTCGACATGACGGTCAAATCGCTCAAACTCCGTAAAAAAGTCCGCCTGCGGAAAATAGCTGTCAATCACTCCGACCGAATCATTCGGGTCTAGAGCGGCCAGCAGCTTATTGCCCGTATCGCGTATCGCCTTCATATGGCGAGGGGCTACATAGCCGGCAGCGCCAATTAATCCAAACTTTTTTTGCATGTATCTACTTGTTTTTTTCCGAATCGAGAATTTGTAATAAGTATTTGCCATAGCCGCTTTTTCGAAGGGGCTCCGCCAACTTTTCGAGTTGCTCTGCACTGATAAAGTTTTTCCGATAAGCGACTTCCTCAATGCACCCTACCTTTAAACTTTGTCGTTTTTCGATGACGCGGACAAACTCAGATGCATCATTTAAGCTTTCAAAAGTTCCGGTATCTAACCATGCCGTACCTCTCTGCATAATTCCTACAGTCAACTCGCCGCGTTCGAGGTATACCTTATTAACATCAGTAATTTCGTACTCTCCACGGGCCGATGGCTTGATTTCATTTGCAATATTGACCACCTTATTATCGTAAAAATACAAACCGGGAACCGCATAACTCGACTTGGGGTTTTGGGGCTTTTCCTCCAAAGAAAGCACACGTTGTTGCTGATCAAACTCCACAACTCCGTATCGCTGAGGATCGTGCACACGGTAAGCAAAGACACGCGCCCCGGAGTTTATCCTTGCATTATCTTCCATAAAGCTGGACAAGCCGGCACCATAGAAAATATTATCTCCTAAAATCAATGCCACACTATCATTTCCAATAAAATCTTTTCCAATAGTAAAGGCCTGAGCCAATCCTTTGGGTTCGGGCTGAATGGCATACTCAAATTGACACCCTAATTGCCGCCCATCGCCCAATAGGCTCTGGAAAGCGGCCTGGTCTTTCGGTGTGGTAATAATTAATATTTCTTTTATGCCCGCTAACATCAATAGAGAAAGCGGGTAATAAATCATCGGTTTATCATAAATAGGCATTAACTGCTTTGATACCGCTTTCGTCAGTGGATACAATCGCGTTCCGGATCCGCCCGCTAAAATAATTCCTTTCATTCCTTTAGGTTGTGTTATGATGACTGACCATATTGCTTCTCGTAATAATCTTGATACGCTCCGGATGTAACCGAGTCCAACCAATCGGCATGTGACAAATACCAATCTATGGTTTTCGACAAACCTTCTTCGAAGGTTACCGAAGGGCGCCAATCCAATTCTCGTTCAATCTTCGAAGCATCAATTGCATACCGATGATCATGCCCTGCTCGATCCGTAACAAACTCTATGAGTTTGGCTGATGCTCCATCGGGTCTTCCCAGTTTTTGATCCATCAGTTGGCAGAGTAAATGAACTAAATCAATATTTTTCCACTCGTTATGACCTCCTATATTATAGGTTTCACCTATCCGTCCTTGCTGAAAAACCCGAAGGATTGCTGTCGCGTGGTCCTTGACATACAACCAATCTCTGACATTATTTCCTGAACCGTAAACAGGTAAAGGCTTTTCACGCAAAATGTTTCGAATAAATAAGGGGATCAGCTTCTCGGGGAACTGAAAGGGTCCATAGTTGTTGGAGCAATTCGAAATGACGGCCGGGAATTTGTAGGTATGAGCCCACGCACGGACAAAATGGTCTGAACTGGCTTTAGATGCCGAGTAAGGGCTTTTCGGGTCGTAGGGCGTATCTTCTAGAAAAAAGCCGGTATCGCCCAAGCTGCCGTATACTTCATCAGTAGAAACATGGTAAAACCGTTTTCCTGAAAAATCATCACCCCAATATTCCTTAGCCACTTGCAACAGGTTCGCCGTTCCCAAAACATTGGTTTTGACAAAAATCAGCGGATCGCTGATCGAACGGTCTACATGCGATTCGGCAGCTAAATGAATAACTGCATCAATTTTAAAACGCTCAAAGACGCCCCGCATTGCTTGAAGATCCTGAATGTCTTGTTTCTCAAAGGTGTAATTCGACGCTCCCTCAATATCAGCTATATTCTCTAGATTGCCTGCATAGGTCAAGGCGTCTAAGTTTATAATCTGGTCCCCCGGAAGCTGTTTTACAAAAGTACGTACCACATGAGAGCCAATGAAACCGGCACCTCCGGTAATTAAAATATTCATATGTCTATTCTATATATTATTATCTTTCACACCCCGAAAAGTAAAAATGTGCAGTAGAGACGATTTAATCCTCAATTCTGATTCAAAATAACGAATTTTCACTCAAAAAAGCGACTAAAAAATTCTTTTCTCCGGACACGGCTTCGCCGACCATGTGTCGCACGACAATGGCAAGTAAATTCGAAAATGACCCTCATCTCACACTTTCCTCAACGCCTTCAACGGAACTTCTATAATCATAGTGTGTTGAAATTGATTCATAGCAATTCCCAAACGCTTCTTTCCCCGCCATTCTTCTAGTCTGCCTCTCAGACCTGTCAATTGGCCAGAAACGATCTCGACCTCGTCGCCCTTTTCCCACTGCCCCGACTCGAACTCAACAACAGATGCCTCACCAACTACTCGTTTCATCAATACAATCTCTTCCTCTGGAATGGGACAAATTTCACCCGAGGGTCTTACCAGGTCTATAACTCCACTCACAGACAAGATTTTGCCTACATTTTGAACTTCCGTATGAACAAATACATATTGCGTTATCAAAGGCAGCTGCACTTTTCGAACCTTTCTCTTATACCGCCGTATCTTCTCCTGCATGGGAATCCAGCTTTCGATACCCATTTTTTGAATCAACTTCACTACGTGCTTTTCCCTTCTCGGAAAAACGCGAACAGCAAGCCAAACCTGCTCAATATCCTTCTTCCTCATTGTTGACAACATAAAATTATGACCGCTGGTGTTTAAATCTGTTGTTAAATAATAAGTTAAACATCAACTGAAACCGGCGATTAAAAATTCGTGGAAGATGGAACATTAAACCGCGGAGTCCAAGACCTATTGTTGTGTTGGAAATGAATGCTACACCCCGCTTTTGCATCAAATTCAGCCTGAGTGGATGGGTGACCTTTTGGGATGTAACAAGAAAAATAGAATGATTCTTCTGAGATGATTCAGCTCTATCAAAAGTCTGGTCCCCGGCGACAAATCTCATTTTTTTGCAAGCAACTTTCGAATTTAAGACTTGAAGTCGATTCATCACTATTCTTTTTGTTGCCATAATAATAAGGGTACATATTCGAAGTGAGATAAATCCAATTTCTCGAACTCTTCTTGAGTGTAATCAATGCAACGAATTCGACGACCAATCTTTTCCTCCGCACGTTCAATAAGCTCAACCAAATAAGTCCGATCCACAGATCCGATTATCATGATATCGATAACCGGCCCATCGACACCTCTCGCAAAAGTGCCGGTCAAATAAACTTGATCTATCTCTCCCAGCTTTTCAACCACATTTTCAATGATCTTGTCTATTCCAATATACTTGAGCAATATATTATGAATCTCACCAAAAAGAGGATGAGTAGTATTTGCGCGGTACATTTTCTTATTCCCCTCCATTGCAGAAGAAAGCATACCCGCTTTTTCAAATCGATTCAACTCTACCCGAATACCGTTAGTAGATTCACCAAATTCGCTTTCCAAGCCACGCAAATAAGCAGCAGTCTTGCTGTTGAGAAAAAATTTCAACAGTAACTTTATTCGAGTCTTTGAACTGATCAGTGCATCAATCATAATGAGTAACTAATTTACTCGCTTTGTTAACGGATAAAAAATTTTTTTAACTATTTTTCCATTTATCCCCGATTTCATCGATTATTTGAGCATCCTATCTATATTCGTTAGCTTTATGGTGTAGACATTCCAAGTGGTTATCCTTATGATTTCAGTTAGCTTAGAACACGAGTTCCTCTCACTCATCGAAGATAAAGAATGGTGGAAGTTAAAATCCTTACTTCGAGAAGTGCCCGCAGTAGACATTGCTGAGTGGTTGGAAGATCTCAACGCCGATGAGGCTCTGGTCGTATTTCGCTTACTGGTAAATGAAAAAGCTGCCGATGTTTTTTCCTATTTGAGCAGCTCCAAAGGCACAGAATTGTTAGATATCTTTTCCAAGCGGCAGCTTTCGGACGTTATGACAAACCTGGAACCCGATGAACAGGTCGCCTTTCTCGAAGAACTGCCGGGTAGATTAACATTTAAAGTCCTCGCATCTCTAGATCCGGAGCGAAAAAAAGAGGTTCAAAGACTATTGGGCTACCCGGAAGAGAGTATCGGCCGAATCATGACGACCAAATTTATCCGAATTCGTTCGGAATGGACCGTCCAAAAGAGCTTGAAGCATTTGCGAATCTTTGGAAAACTCGTCGAGTCCCTGAATGTCATATACATAGTGGATGAAGAAGGACGGCTCATTGATGACTTACGACTCACCGATCTCGTTTTGGCCGACCTCGGTCAAAAAATATCCGACATCATGGACAGCCAGTTCGTCGCTGTTACCGCTTTTGAAGATCGGGAAGAGGCGGTTAAAATGCTGAGTAAATACGATCTGGTCGCGCTTCCAGTGGTGGACTCACGAGGTATTCTTATTGGAAAAGTTACTGTGGATGACATTATTGACGTGGCAGAGGAAGAGGCTACTGAAGATATGCTACTTATGGGGGGTATGGATGCCCTGGATGATCGCTATTCCCGAACCGGCATTTCAGAAATGGTAAAAAAGCGAGTGGGCTGGCTCATTATTTTGTTTTTAGGCCAAATGTTGACTGTCACCGCTCTCGCAACCTTTGAAAGCGCACTTGCTGCGGCCGCCGTCCTGGCCTTTTTCATCCCGATGATTATTTCCAGTGGCGGCAACTCCGGATCTCAGGCGGCAACACTCATCATCCGATCCCTTTCTATAGGGGATCTGGATTTATCGGACTGGAAGAAAGTCCTCGGTCGTGAGCTCTTGTCAGGATTACTTCTCGGCTCCATTGTGGGTATTATGGGAACAATGGTTATTGGAGCCTGGCTCTACATGAGAGGTGAGCCCGTAGATTTAAATATGTCCATGCAGGCGCTTACGGTGGGAACAAGCCTGGTTGGCGTCATCATTTTTGGTAATCTCGCTGGTGCTATGCTGCCCTTCCTTATGACCAAAATAAAACTCGACCCGGCTGTGACCTCAGCACCCTTTGTAGCTACGCTTGTCGATGTGACGGGAATTCTAATTTACTTCTCTATGGCCACACTTCTTCTGCGGAACCTGATTCAATAGCGATCTACTTATAATAGTTTTTCGTAAATCCTTCTGCCCTACTCTTACCGCGCATCCATTGCCAAATCCCACTCCAGGTACCCAAACCATAGGCAAACACCTGAAGAAACAACGTCACTATAGACAAAAAAGCCACTCGCCATTTTTGGGTTTGGCGATAAGAATCATAAAAAGCAAATCCAGCCACGCCGATAGCTCCAAATACCATAAAGAGAAACAGCCATAATACGGCTGGAAAAAATAGGGACGCCACTACGCTTATTATCACAATGGCGATGAGGACAGCCGGCAGGAGATGAACAGGCTTCAGCATTTCCGAATAGGTTCGGCCCAAATTGATGCGGGCAACGCCCCAATTGAAAATTTGCTTGTAAAACTTTTTCAAACTTGTCCGGCGTTTGTGATACACAACCGCATCGGGAATCAAACCTACTTTATAGCCCGCTCTGTATATGCGCGCGGAGTAATCCATATCCTGCCCATGCCGCAGATCATTCATGCCACCCATACTTTCGAAAATCTGCCGATGAATGCCCATATTAAATGACCGGGGATAAAAACGAGTAACTGAATCAGTGCTGCCCCGAGTGCCCCCAGTGCCTATAAAAGAGGTCATCGAATAATTAATCGCCAGTAATAAAGGAGGGAAAGAAGGGTGACTGTCATCCGGGCCACCAAAAGCATCCCAACTCTCTGTTGTTACACTTTCATCAACCGCAGTTAAATAGCGCTCCGGCACGATGACATCGGAGTCCAGAAATATAAAGTACTCGCCCTTTGCCTCAGACATCGCACGATTCCGAGCCGCCCCGGGGCCTTGGTTTTGCTGATAATGGTACTGGATATCAAATTCCGTATCCAGCGATTTTATATAGTCTCCGGTACCATCCGCCGAACCATCGTCCACCACGACCAGTTCAAAATCAGCCGGAGAAAAGGTCATAGCACGCAAGGAGTTGATCAACTCCTTCATCTCTTCAATACGGTTATAAGTCGCAACAATGATGCTATATTTATAGGTGTTGGACTTAGGCATGACGGTCTCCATCGGAATCATTTTGAGTCACAGCCTTATACAATCCGCCCAGAATAATGAGAAGCATCACGATCGAAAAACCTAAGGCTACCTTCTCGCCCTGATAATAGGACTTGGGTTTGAACTCAAAGACGATCTCATGCTGACCGGCCGGGACCTTCAGCGCACGCAAAATATAATTCGCACGCATGTGATCTACCCGCTCTCCATCAATATATGCCTGCCAGCCTTTATCCGGACCATACCAAATCTCCGAAAAAACGATCAGCTGATCCTTCGATGAAGAAAAAGAGTAGGTCAGTTTCTCAGGATGGTAATCCGTCAGTTCAATTCGGGTGTCCGCTGCCCGCTGCACATCAAGACCCTGAAGTTGATCCTGAAATTCCGAGGTCAGCACCACGGCCTGATCATCAGCCTGAAAGGAACGCAAAGCCTCGATCTCTTCCTTGGGACTACCCACAGAAATCACTTCTTCTACAGCCCACGCATGGCCTAATGCCTCCGGATTTCGCTGCGCTCCCTCTCCGCCTTGCTGATCGGGAACGATAAAATACTTTGTATTCAGCATATTCAGCACCTGCTGATTGTTATTGCGGATGTGATAATCAATCATGTCCTGATAGCGCTGCAATTTCGCCGGATGATAGCCGCCAATGTGATTGTGGAACGTAGACGGGAAGGTCGTATTAAATGTATTGACACTCAAATCCAATACCCGATAATCGTAGCGATTTTCCTCCGCATTCATGATCATTCGATCCACTTCGCGGGCCTGGAAATTCTGATCGTGCTGACGCTCACTCACAAAATCATCATGAGCTACATAGCGCTTACTAACGCCCCAGTTATCGGCAAAGGCCAAAAATCCAACGATGCCTAACAAAAGCAGAGGGGACTTGATCCTTCCCGAATCGTAAAGCCAAAGCGCTCCGGCGGCAAACAAAACAAAGAAAAAGGTGCGCCAGGCATCACCACTAGCTAAATCGCGACGATCCCCGATCAAAGCCGATAAATCTATCCCCTGTTGCGTGTAATTCGCATCGCCTGCCCCCTGAAAGCTCAAAAAGGCATCCGGCATAATCGCAAATAACAAGGCAAAGCCCAGGCAAATTCCGGCGCTGATGTACAAGGACTTTCGGAAACGTCCGTCTCCGTTTTTCTTCTTCTTTTTAGAAAGCGATTTGCGGTGCTGGACGAGCTGATATAATGAAAGTCCACCCAGCAGGGGTATGAAAAATACCGTTACGCTCAAGATGGACTGCGGTGTTCGAAATTTATTGTACAAGGGCAAATACTCAAAAAGCAGCCGATTAAGCCACTCGGCATTGCGCCCCATAGAGATAATCAGGGTCAATAAAACCCCCAGACCCAGCCAGATCCGAAGGGGCCCACGTGTATACAACAGGCCAAAAATAAATAGAAACCAAAAGACGGCTCCCAGGTAATTCGGACCCGCTGTAAATGGCAAACCACCCCAATATAAGGGCCCCTGTGGAATGCGGTACTTTTTATACAGTTGAGAATCTGTACCTAGTTTTTCCGCGCCCGATCCTCCGGCAATACCCGGAATATAGGTCGCCATCAGATCTACTGCCGAATTTGACCACTGCATCGCATAGGACCATTCCAGACCTTCCACCTCACTACTGGAAGTGGCATTTTTAGTTCCCTCTTCTTGCGTCAGGACCGGTGCCCCACGCATACTCGATTTATTGAAATCGTATACAGACCAAATACGCGAGGCCGAAGAGCCTACAGCCAGTATCGCCATGACCAATACAACTCCCGTGGCCGTAAAAAAAGACCGAAATTCCTTCTCCTGAAATGCCTTTATCAAATAAACCACGCCAAAAATGACAAATACCATGAACGCGTAATAAATCATCTGCGCATGCTGCATATACACACTCAGCGCCAGCCCGATTCCCAGAACAGCCGCCCCCAGATACATCCGCTGCCGGTGATACAGGAGAAGAACCCCACTAATCACCCAGGTCAGCAGGGCCAGCGTACGTACTTTACTGGCATGCCCGGCATCCCAAAGAATCACATTATTCACCGAGAAAGCCGTGGCCAGAGACAGCAAAATCGCTCCGAGCGGGTGAATGCCCAAAACTAAAAACACGATATACATCCCCAGCGCCATCACATTGAAAACCCCAATAGGAGAATCAAAACCCGCTGTTAACACTGAGTAAATCGGTACTATGACATTGTTTTTCACCGGAGGAAACAGCATGCGCGGCATCCCGCTAAATTGACTATTCGTCCATAAGAGGTAGTCGCTCGCATCCTCTCTGTACTCCCTCACCTCAGAGGACTTTGCCTGAGAAGCAATCAAGTCATCCTGATTGAGCTTTTTACCCTCGATTTGAGGCCAGAAATATACAGCATTGACCAGTAGCATCAACACCACCGCCCCCACATGCCAATAAAAATATTTCGATCGAAACAGTTGCTGAATCTTTGCTTTCATAGCCTGGTATATTTGAAACTCTAATATAAGACCTTTCCCATACATTCCGACAGATTGAACTCATTCCCTTAAAACTGCCTCGTTTTATCTCATTTTATTTTTTGGGCGTTACCCTCGCCGGCGGCTCGGGTCAGGCTGTCCAGGGGTTCCGTACTCATCCAGCCGCATCCTGTTGCGTCTGGATTTCGCACCCCTTCGCCTGTGGCGGCGGGCCCTTCCCATCCTTAACGCGAAGCGAGTGCCATGCAGACTTCAGGCGGGTTCAAGCTGCTCACTTCGCGGACAAATGATGCCGAACTTCTCCTCCCCAACCGACACCCCCGTGCAAGGGATAGTAGGGGAGCCGCTGCCCCGGCGGCGGCTGTCACCCACCATGTATAGGTGGGGGACCGACAGCCCCGCATAGCCCGACCTCCGAGGCTCCGCCTAGCGGCGGAGCCTCGGGGATGCACCCTAAAAATTTAAAAAAATAAAGCCCGGTTGTGTCAATCGCCTTTTTTTGATTATGTTTGAAAGAGAGACGTCCCATTTAATTATAATTTTATGTGTTATTCCTTCATATATCCAATTAAAAATCTACTTCTGCTCCTGCTCGTCCAGTTTGCGGGAATGTCTGGCATTTATTCGCTGATTCAGGCTCAAAATATTCAGTATAACCTCGACTGCTCTGGAGGTCCTGGGCAAGCGCAACTTACAGTGGAAAGTCCGGTGGGGGCTGGGTTGAGCTATGCTTTAGACGGTGATGATTTTCAGGCTTCCACGTTGTTTTCTAATGTTTTTCCGGGAAATCACTGGCTATTTGTACAAAATGCGTCTGGAGAATTAGACAGTATTCGGTTTAATGCCAACTGTGGCTTGGAAAAGTTTTCGTGTGGTGATTGTGATGCTTCTGATGGGTTTTATCAGGTATTTGGGTTGGAGGGAGAGTTGGCAGCCCTTGATTTGGATGAACAAGAATTTAAGCTGCTTCCAAATAGTCCTGCCGGGTATGGATTAAACGCTATGGGAATCAATCCGCTTGATAGTTTAGCATATGGAATAAAAAGATCTTCCCCACCCGAATTGATAGTGGTAGATAAGTCAGGCCGAGATATAAGCCTTGGCAATATTGATATGCTTCCGAACAGAGTTTATCATGCGGGAGACTTTGACCCTGAAGGATACCTTCACATCAAAGATAATCAAACAAATAGGCAGGTCTTTATGATTGATGTGAAAAAGGGTCGAGTAGAAAGAACATATAATTTATCCTCACCACTGTATACGGCAGATTTCGCCTATAACCCTATTAATGGGCTTTTTTATGGTTTGAACGGAAGCGGTCGATTGTATTCATTTGATCCAAACTCCGGACTGTATTCAAGTATTGCTAACACTTCCATGGGAGGGTCATTTGGTGCTGTTTATTCTGATAATTCAGGGATAGTTTGGGGCATTGAAAATGCCACTGGAAACTTATATGAGGTAGATTTAAGTTCGGGGGACTTAACATTAGTAATGACTACCACAAACAGTAGCCGAAATGATGGTTTCTCTTGTCAAAATAGTTTTTTTAGTAGGCTCGGTCCTCCTGATATACAACAAGAATGCAGTGATGTGGAAAGCCGTGTTAACATAAGAATTACCGAACCGGATGGTGAAGGATTGGAATTTAAGTTAAATAATGGGGACTTCGAGAATACTCGTTACTATGAGAATCTTATACCGGGTGAATATGAAGTTATTGTTAGATCTGCAGGAGGCTGTTTACCCGACACCGCATCGGTGGTTTTGACGGCCAAGTATGTAAACTCTGCTGAAATTGACGCGACGGTTTGTGATTCTTTTATTGCTGCTTCCGGGAGGACTTGGTATGATTCGGGATCGTATCAGGATACAATATTAAACTCCATGGGATGCGACAGCATCATAAATTATGAAA
>CAZVFU010000061.1:0-13313 GCA_964626595.1 uncultured Saprospiraceae bacterium | reverse complement strand
GTCATGTGATTAAGGATATAACTCGGGACAAATCCCATCATTTTTTCTTGTCTATTATAATTACAAAACAAAAAGGAGGTGAAACATGGTCATATTAATGGCTTTGTGTATTTTTACAAAAAATATACTCAGCCCATTTCATTATGAACTATTTAATCTTAGACCTAGAGGTCACCGGAGATGATCCGGGATGGCATGATATTGTCGCACTTTCAGCTGTCCTATGCGATGAGAACTGGCAGTCCATATCTGATTTTTCAACCTTGATTTACCCGTCGGAAGATGACGGATTTAAGCTGGTTGCAGAGCGAAACCCCAGAATCGATCTGACGGAACTCAAGGATGCCCCGCTTCCTTTCGATGCACTGGAGCAGTTTGAAAATTGGATTATGAAAAGTCTGGGTTACAGACCTGACCCTTTGGAAAAGGAAGAACACCTTTCAAAAGTGGTTCTATGTGGCTATAACTTCATGCCCACATACAGCTTTCTGCGCATTGCTTATTTGGAAGACAATATCAACTGGCATTTTGCTCCGGGGATGCTGGATTTATACTCCATTCTCCACTTTCTGTCTACGAAAAAACAACTTAGTAAAAACGGAGGTAGCCTGGGAAGCATCAAGAGTATAGCCGCTATGTTAGATGTGGAAGCTGACACGGAAAAACCATTTCTGTTGCGGAAGCCCCAGGTCACTCGATCTTGTTTCGCTGCCATTAATAAAAGATGGACGGTGGAAACGAAGTCCTAATCATGAATCTATTTCGTATACTTAGTATTTCTCTATTGCTTACGCTAATAGGCTCATGTGCAAGTGAACCTAAAACCGAATCGCCCTGGGACTTCCCGGAATCTGCTCTAACTGGATTCCAAATTACAGAAGATACCCTAAAGCGGGAAACCCTTTTCTTACTGTATTCTGTCGATGGCGTGTTTCGCGATACCCTATGGTTCAAACCACAAACAAAAGCGAGCTGGCACAGACTTTTTCAGCTTCGGTTACCTGATTCCTCAAAACCGGCAGAGCAATTAGTATTGAGTTGCCCCGGGTCAGATGGACATTTAGAAATCCATAGTCATAGAGCGCCGGTAAACCAGCGCATCCAAATTCAACTCTCCGACACCCTGCCTGAACGCGACTTTTTTCGTCTTATAGATCGTCGAATTTTTCCGGATTCCATCAAAGAGCCTCAAGTTTACCATGGAGTCGATGTAGATCTGGAAGTCTTAGGTCTCCGGATCTACCCCTTTTTTACGGAAACTAACTCCTATTCAGGGCAAGTAGCTCTAAAGTTTTCCGGACTCTTCCGGTCTTCTGAAAAGGAGCAACTGCATAAAATAGAGGGCTATCTGGGAGCCTGGTAATTTGATCCCATTTCGTGAGAATTGCAGGTCAAAATTATGGTTATCTTATGGAAAAGTTTTTATATTTGCGCTCCGCTTCTACGGCGTGGTAGCTCAGTTGGTTAGAGCGCAGCATTCATAATGCTGAGGTCGGGAGTTCGAGCCTCCCCCACGCTACTTTTTATTTTCAGCTCTTTTTATTATGACTTTATTTCATCAGATAGATTAGACAAATACAAGACGGTAAATACCACATATATACCTACGCCCAGAGAACTTTGCCAGGTCGCCTCGACTAAAAAAGAAAGTAAAAGTATACTCTGCACCTGTAAATGACCTATCTTTCGTCTGCCTTCTTTAAACCCCAGCGGTTGAATAACAATGGCTATGCAAAGCAAAAAGCCGAGCAAACCATATGCGGCCAACCAATATAAGTATTGATTGTGAGGCAAAATGTTTTTTCCAGATTTTGGGTATCGATCTTCAAAGGCTAAATTGACTTCTTCTCTTATATCGCCAGCTCCTGCTCCTAAATAGGGGTGTTCAAGAAAAATTTGCCCCCCTACAGCCAAACTTCTCCACCGAGTAGCATCACTAGAGAACCATCCCTGCCCGGCTTCAAGCTGCTGCCAGTCATTTAGCGTGTAATTTATTTTTTCATTGACCGTCGGAAAAAAAGCATACGATAAGGCAAATAAAAAGATACTGCTCACAATCAAAGCAAAGACCTCTTTTCGATTTCCCAACCTGTAGCCTAAATGGAAAACCAAAATTCCGAGCCCCGCGGCCAATGCCACCCACCCCGTTCGAACGGACAAATAGACGGTGAACATAGAAAGGCTTAAAAATAAAATAAAGAAAATACTGCGGACAACGCTTGAGGAAAACAGTGGCGACTTAAAATAGGAGAGATTAAAGGCTGTCAAACTACTTATCGCTATAAGTAAACCGTATCTGACGTGACTAACAGGTGTCGGTAAAGATTTCCCTTGATTGAGATGATAATCAGTGGAAAAAAAGAAAACCTTAAACAGTATGTATATGGCAGATAATGCAGCACAAAAAACCAAGATACTTAACAGAAAATCCAAATCCTTTTGTTTTAAGGGCGGAAGGTGGAGAAAGGCAAGAGGGAGACCAAAAAAAGGCAAGGCCAACCGGAGACGGGATAGGCCAAATTCACTCCAATCACTCCAAAATAAAGACAATCCGACCAGTAAAAAGAACAGCGGAAAAGCAGCAAGTGCCTGTTGAGCTGGCCTCGACCCTGAAAAACGATGCCAAAACCGAAACCGCCAACGCTTGTCATCCGTTACCTCAAAAAAAGAAAGGGCTATCCAGCCAAACATCCCTATTGACAAGATGAAACGGGAATAAAATAATGAACTAATGACCACCACACCAAAAAAAAGGACCCAGTTCTTATGACTCGACCAATTCCGAAATGCCATTTGTTGACTTTCCATAATAGATTTTACAAAAGAAATACGAATATCGTACCTTTATCTCACATTTAATAAAATGAGAATCATATGAGTCAAACGGCTTTTGAAAAAGCAGAGTCTCTTAGACGCGAAATCGCCGCTCAGAACCCTACGTCCGCAGACGAATTGGAAGCATTTCGCATAGCATTTTTAGGCTCAAAAAACCGTATCAAACCGCTTTTTGGCTTGATCCGGGATATTCCAAATGAGCAGAAAAAAGGCTTTGGTCAATTGCTGAATGAAATAAAAACAGAAGCAGAGGCCAAGTACCAAAGTATTGAGGCTGAACTAACTCAAAAGGAAGAGGCAAGCGAAGCTAAAAAAATAGACCTGACAGCTCCTGGATATCCTTACGAACTGGGCAGTCGACACCCTATTTCCCTGGCGTTGAATCGAATTATTGACATTTTTAGTCGTATCGGATTTGAGGTGGTCGAGGATCGGGAAATTGAAGATCAATGGCACAATTTCACGGCTCTCAATACGCCTGAGGATCATCCCGCACGAGATATGCAGGATACCTTTTATCTCCAGGGTAGTAAAGAGTACGTATTGCGCACGCACACCTCCTCCGTTCAGGCCCGCCGAATGAAAAATCACGAACCTCCGATCCGTATGATTGCCCCCGGACGAGTATATCGAAATGAAACGGTCTCGGCTCGAAGTCATTGTCAGTTCCATCAAGTAGAAGGCCTGTATGTCGACAAAAATGTCAGCATGGCAGATATGAAGCAAACGCTGCTGTATTTTGCACGCGCCATGTATGGACCCGATACCCGGATACGCCTTCGACCTTCTTACTTTCCCTTTACCGAACCGAGTGCCGAAATGGATGTCTATTGGGGATTGGAAAATGAAGATGATGAGAGAATGACCAAAGGGACAGGGTGGCTCGAAGTATTGGGATGCGGAATGGTCGATCCCAACGTCCTTGAAATGTGTGGCATTGACCCGAACGTTTACAGTGGGTTTGCTTTTGGAATGGGAATTGAACGTCAAGCCATGCGAGCCCATAAAATCAATGACATCCGACTCTTATTTGAAAATGATGTCCGATTTCTACGTCAATTCACTAGCGCTCTCTAAAAACAATCTATGAAGCCCAGCTTGCTCAAAGGAACCCGAGACTTCCTCCCCGGCGAAATGCTCCGACGGGAATATATTTTCAATACTATAAAAACTACATTTCAAACCTACGGCTTCCAACCTATAGAAACTCCTGCCTTAGAACGCTTGTCCACCTTAATGGGAAAATATGGAGAAGAGGGCGATCAGTTACTGTTTAAAGTCCTAAATAACGGTGACTTTTTATCCAAGGTTTCTGACGAAGCTTTGCAATCCAGAGATCTAACACACATTCTTTCCAAAATTTCAAAGCGAGGATTGCGTTACGACCTTACCGTTCCTTTGGCGCGGTATGTAGCCCAAAATCAAAATGAACTGGCTTTTCCCTTTAAACGGTATCAAATTCAGCCCGTATGGCGAGCCGACCGCCCTCAAAAAGGTAGATATCAAGAGTTTTATCAATGTGATGCTGATGTGGTTGGGTCGGGTAGCCTGACGTACGAAGTGGACTTTATCCACATTTACAGCCGCGTTTTTCGACAACTCAATCTTCCGGTCCAGATTAAAATGAATCACCGCGGGCTCTTATCAGCCCTTATTCAATCAGTGGGTCTTGGCTCCAAATTCGAAGCTGTGACCATTGCTATTGACAAATGGGACAAGGTCGGTCGCGAAGGAGTGAAAAAAGAATTACTAAACCTCAATGCAGACGAAAAGCAAGCCCTGGAGCTAATAAACGTTCTTGAGTCCGGCAACATTAATGAGTTAAAGCCTAAGTTAGAATCAGAAAAGGGAAAATCTGCGCTTCAAGAACTCGAATTTATATTTGATCAAATTGCCGGCACCCCTGCAGAAAAGGATCTCGTATTTAGTCCCGAATTAGCCCGTGGATTGAATTACTACACAGGATGCATTTTCGAAGTGGTCGCAAAAGAGGGAGACATGGGCTCCATTGGCGGCGGCGGGCGATATGCCGATTTGACGACAGTTTTCGGCATGAAAGACATGCCTGGAGTGGGCATCTCTTTTGGCGCAGAACGCATTTACGACCTTTTGGAAAGTTTGTCACTCTTTCCCGACCAAGTGGCCAGGCACCTGGATCTATTATTTTGCAGCTTTGATGATCAAAGTCTCCAACTGGCACGAAAGTATGCAGAAACACTCCGAGAACTGGGATTGCGAATTGATGTTTACCCGGAATCTGTCAAGTTGGGTAAACAATTAAAGTACGCCGATCAATTAGGAGCTCCTTTCGTTGCTGTTATTGGTGAAAATGAGCGAAATCAGCAGTCCATCACTCTCAAACATATGCCCAGTGGGGACCAAGTATTAGTCCCCTTTGCGAAACTGGAAACAGATGTTAAAAATGGGGCTCTACTGAAAAATCAGTTTCCTGAAAAATAGCCCTGCAGTTCCTGATCGAGCGACTGTTGATGATTAAAAGGGAATGCGCGATGCTTTCTACGCTGAATTATATTTACAAAAGCCTGCTCATCAATGCCTATAGGTCCTATCGGAGATTTGGATTTCCAGGGCTTACTTGATTTATCCGCTGAATCAAATTGGACTTTTGGCCCTAAATTATCTATTAAAGCATGTGAATACTGCACCTCGCGTATTTCTGCTGGAGGTGTCAGACTGAGCTGCTCTTCCATGGCCATTAAGTGAATTAAATGTTCCAGGCACTCGTGTGCATCGGGCAAAATTAACCGAATCGGTTCCCCCTTACTGAGCGGTTCGTCCAATGAAACTCGATTCCACAGAGCCACACGGTAAGGGTTTAAACCCAAATCGACCGCTACTTCGCGGAGCGTTTTATGCCGACGTACGGGTATAAATAATTCTCGGTAAGGGCTGTAAGAGAACATAGGCAAAACCTGTGAATCTTTTACTTTTTCTGGTCGGTCCAAACCTATTTCTGAATTTTTACTCTCGTTATTCCACCATAAAGAAAGTAGCCGCTCTGGAATCCGTAAAAAATATTTCCCATTGCCGTCTCCTATGTGACTATGACGCCAGCCAGGGTTTAATTTACGTAACTTATCTAATTCAATATTGAGACGCGAGGCAGCATCAACTAAGGATGTTCGCTTATCCAGATAGATTTTGGTTGTCCACCAATCATCGGGAGAAATAATTTGGGATGCATCCCGTCCCTTGTAATGCGCTTCTACAAAAGTTTTAGCAGCAAGAAAACGAGGTACGTACTGGCGAGTCTCACGTGGTAAATACCGCAGAATGTCATTAAAGGAAGTAGACCCTGCACGCCGAATCGCTTTCCGGACGCGCCCGGGACCTGCATTATAGGCTGCCATTACAAGAGCCCAGTCCTCAAATTGTTCATACAAGTCACGAAAATAATAGATGGCTGCGTCTGTAGATCGCTCCGGATCTAGACGCTCATCTACCCAATAGTCTACAGACAACCCACAATATCTGGCCGTGGGTACCATCAATTGCCATAATCCGGTTGCGCCAACTCGAGATCGGGCATTAAATATAAGTCGGGATTCGACCAGTGTAATATACTTTAGACTCAAAGGCATACCCGCCTGATCTAACTTCTCCTCAATCATAGGAAAGTACTCCTGTAAACGGCTTTGCAAAGCTTTTACACGATCCGGAGAACTTCTATAGTACTGATCTACATACTTGTTGACCTGCTCCTCATATTCAGAGGACAACAAAGATTCTAAAGTAAGAACCTCTTCAGTACCAGTAGCAAAACTGGACTGTGGTTCAGACAAAAAGAGACTGGATGTCCCTAATAGCGTTATAAACGCCCATTTTTTCATAGATAGAAACCTTTAATGAAGGAATTGTAAAACTTAATTTAATAGATGCAAATATTATGCCATGTAATAATATATCCCTTTAAATCGCTCATTGTCCACCTCTTTGTCGAGTAGAACAGCTCGAAAACTGTATTGTTGTTTAAATGCCGACCGAGAGAACGACAGAAAACTGCCTTGTATTATACCTTACCGTGACAATGTTTATATTTTCGACCACTTCCACAAGGACAAGGATCATTCCGTCCTACTTTCTTTTCTTCACGAACTACGGTCTCCACCTTCTGGGCACCGCCCCCGGCTTGAGCAGCAGCTCGTTTCCTAGCCATTTCTTCCGGGTCCTGAGCCTTATTTGCGGAAATACCACTCATATCGGTTTTCTGCTCTCGGGCTCCCTGAACCTGACGATTATCTTCAGGCAGTTTCAATTTGCCATTGAACAAATATGACGTCACTTCCTGATTCACCTTAAACACCAGATTCTCGAAAAGTGAGTACGCCTCCATCTTATAGATAACCAATGGATCTTTCTGCTCAAAAGAAGCCGATTGAACAGATTCTTTAAGTTCATCCATAGCACGCAAATGCTCTTTCCAGTTATCATCGATAAGAGACAAAGTCACTGTTTTCTCAATATCGCGCATGATGGTTTTCCCTTCCTGATCCACCGCGTCCTGAAGATGGGCCGAGATGGGCAGTTCCTTATACCCTGCAGAGACGAACGGGACCAAAATTCGCTTGTACTTGTGTCCCTCACGCTCATGAACATTTTGGATTACCGGCAATAAAATCTTTATTAAGGCTTCCTCCTTGCGTTGGTAGGTATCCATTACTTGCTGAAGCAACTCATCCATCAACTCTTCTTCACTAGTATTTAAAAAAGAGTCTTCCGTCATTTCTGGATCAAGTGAAAACACTTGCAAACACTCCATACGAAAGCCCTGAAAATCTTGAGCTGCCTTAAAGTCTTCCACCATGACCTCCACCATACTTGTAAACATGGTGTTTAGATCTACCCGAAGCCGCTCTCCGGATAAAGCATTACTTCGCTTTTTATAAATGGCCTCGCGCTGGATGTTCATGACATCATCATACTCCAGAAGCCTTTTACGGATACCAAAGTTATTTTCCTCTACCTTTTTTTGAGCCGTCTCAATAGATTTGGTTATGCGCTTATGTTGGATAACTTCACCTTCTTTATGCCCCATAAAGTCCATCACTTTAGCGATTCGACTAGAATTGAACATCCGCATCAAATCATCCTCAAGCGATACAAAAAATTGAGAAGAACCCGGATCGCCCTGTCGTCCGGCACGGCCCCGCAACTGGCGGTCCACTCGACGAGAATCGTGACGTTCTGTACCAATTATAGCCAGGCCCCCGTTTTCTTTTACTCCGGGCGCCAGCTTAATATCTGTTCCCCGTCCAGCCATATTTGTAGCAATCGTAACTGCGCCCGGTTGTCCAGCTTCAGCTACGACATCAGCCTCCCTTTGATGCTGCTTCGCATTCAACACATTGTGCTTCACGCTTTTTATTTTTAACATCCGGCTCAACTTTTCAGATATATCTACACTTGTCGTACCCACTAAAACCGGACGTCCCTGGTCAGTCAACTGCCCAATCTCTTCAATGACGGCATTGTACTTCTCCCGAGCTGTTTTATAAACTAAGTCTTCTCTATCATCCCGCACGATGGGTTTATTCGTTGGAATAACCATCACGTCTAACTTATAAATTTCCCAAAACTCTCCGGCTTCCGTTTCTGCCGTACCGGTCATACCTGAAAGTTTGTGGTACATCCGGAAATAGTTTTGCAAGGTTACCGTGGCATAGGTCTGAGTAAGCTCTCCTACCTTTACATTTTCTTTCGCTTCCAATGCCTGGTGTAAGCCATCAGAATACCGGCGTCCTTCCATCATACGTCCCGTTTGCTCATCTACGATCTTTACCTGACCGTCCATAACCACATATTCCTGATCTTTTTCAAAAAGAGTATAAGCCTTGAGCAACTGCTGAGTGGAGTGCAATCGCTGAGATTTCTCCGTAAATTCAGCCATCAAGGTCTCCTTTTTCTCCTGTTGCTCCTTTTCCGACAGTTCCGTATCACTGCCAATCGCTTCCATCTCAGTGGTTATATCCGGCATGATAAAGAAGGAAGGGTCATTTTGGCCCCTCGCCATAAACTCAGCACCCTTTTCTGTTAAATCTACAATCCGATTTTTCTCATCAATGGTAAATAATAAAGGCTCATCGACAATATGCATATTCTTGGATTGCTCCTGCATGTAGAAGTTCTCTGCTTTTTGCAATTCCTGTTTCACCCCTTCCTGACTGAGAAACTTAATCAACGGTCTCGATTTGGGTAATGCCCGATAAGCTCGCAAAAGAGCCAGACCCATTTTTCCTTCATCGTACCCTAAAGCTCCTTCCTGAAATAACTTCTTAGCATCGGCGAGATATTCCAGTGCAATTTTTTTCTGTGCAGATATCAATGACTCCACTTTCGGCTTGAGCCCTTCGTATTCCTGAATATGATCGCCCTTGGGTATGGGGCCGGAAATAATGAGTGGAGTTCGCGCATCATCGATGAGAACAGAATCCACCTCATCAATCATACAAAAATGGTGCTTTCCTTGCACTCGCTCCTCCGTCGACCGAACCATATTATCGCGCAGGTAATCAAACCCAAACTCATTGTTTGTCCCATAGGTGACATCGCATTTATAGGCTTCTTTTCGCTCAGCTGAATGCGGTTTAAATTTGTCGATGCAATCTACGGTAAGATGAAGAAACTCTAAAATCGGCCCGATCCACTCTGCATCCCGCTGGGCGAGGTAGTTATTGACTGTAATGACGTGAACACCCTGTCGGGACAATCCATTAAGATAAGCAGGGAGAGTGGCTACCAATGTTTTACCTTCACCCGTGGCCATCTCTGCGATAACTCCCGTATGTAAAGCCAAACCACCGATGAGCTGAACATCATAATGAACCATGTCCCACACAATCTCCATTCCAGCGGCATCCCAGCGGTTCTTCCAAACCGCTTCATCCTTACTGATTTTTATGTACGTTTTCTTCCCCTTAGCAGCCAAATCCCGATCGTGATCTGTCGCCGTAACCCGGATTTCTTCATTCTCCTTAAATCGCCGGCAAGTCTCTTTAACCACAGCAAAAGCTTCCGCCTGAATCTCTTCCAAAACTTCCTCTAAATGATCATCTCGCTCCTCTATCAAGGCATCTATTTGCTCGAAGAGTTCTTCTTTTTCTAATATATCTGAAGACTCATCGGCCTGCTCCTGCAGACCTTCCAAGTCATTGTCAATATCAGATAAATAATCGGCAATCCGCTCCCGAAATTCAAGCGTCTTATTCCGCAATTCGTCGTTGGACAAAGCGGATAAGCCTTGGTAAATCTCGTTGATTTCGTCAACGATAGGCATAAAGCGCTTAACGTCTTTTTCCTGTTTCGTTCCGAAAATCTTTTTCAGTGATTTTGATATTGCGTCTAACATAAATTGAAAGCTTCCTTATATTTGTATGAAAAGGGGGTGCAAAGATAATATTTTGCCTCGGGAACCTTTAAATAATTGAGTCTTTATAAAAACGAAGTAATTCCTTTTATGTTTCATCCCCTGAAAGCTAATTTATATGTATCCACAGGCTTCCTTTTTGTTACTCATCTCAACCCTTCTTTCCGCTGGGATAATGAGCTGCCAGAAGCAAAACCAGAATCCACTTGCACACCATTATTTACCTCTGGAAGCTAAAAATGGGGGAATCGTTCATCAATTTGAGGGCACGGGATTTCAACAAGGCAAAGAATACTGGTATTACAATCTTCAGCAAACGGCCGATAGTACCCAACTCATTGTTACCGTCTACGACCAAGACCTGAATCAACAACAAGTCAGTGTCGAAAAACCCTTAGTTAATGGCTGGATCCAAAAACAACTATTACTCATTTTTCCCGATAGTAGCGGTGCCCGTTCTGAAAAAGCCATCATACATACGGGAAATAAGTTTGCCTTTGATTTAAAAGACTCCCTGGATGTTCTACATTACAGCCTGGAATGGACCGAAATGCTCGATCAGGAGAGGGTGACAAAGCGACTTTTTCGAAATAGCCGCTTTATGGGGTTTGATACTGTCGAGTTTATGGGCGAGATGCACCGAGCCGCCCACATTATGAGTCGGGACAAAATTGAGGATGACCGGGAAGGAACACTCACCCTCGATCTCAAAAGCGATGAATTTTATGTCAAAAACTGGGGGATGGTCAGAAAAAAGCAGTTCTACCTCAAAAACGGTAAAGAGATTCTGATGCGAGAAATACAATTGACCGATACCCTTCGAATGGCTGATCTGGAACAAATACTCAAAGACAAAAACTGATGCGAAAATCTATCATTTCTTTTCTCCTTCTCACAGTTTTAAGCAGTTTGGGTTCCTTATGGAGCCAGGTGCCCACACCCGACCTTTTTTGTGTGTCCAATCAAGGCGACGGAAGAGATACTCTCAGGTTTGAAATCCCACCCGTGGGTTGTGGAGATGCAGACAGCTTGCTTATTTTCCAAAGCGATATGCCGGATGGGCCATTTGTACAGCTTGAAACTATTGAAAATTTAAGCGCCACCGCGATCCGAATCCCTAATTCGGGCAACGACCTTAGATACTATTATATTCAGCTCGCCGCAGACTGCCCGGATACTTTCAGCTCACCCTCGGACACCCTGTCCAACGCCTTACCCCCACTCGTACCGATTGATTATGTCAGCGTGGAAAATGGGGAGACCTTCATCAGATGGTCTGATCCCTCACCACAGTTACCTAAAATCAAAAACTACATCATTTATCGCGTCGATGTCGGAACAGAACCTATAGACACCTTAGCTGCACCCAGTAATAGTTATGTCGACCCCAATTCAGCCGCCAACCTGCAATCCGAATTCTATTACCTGCAGACCCTCGATGGCTGTGGACTTAGTGGTTCATTGGGAAATCAACCTCATAACACCCTTTTTTTGGAAGACAGTATAGATCCCTGCGGACGACGAGCTATCATCGACTGGACACCCTATGAAGCCTGGGATAGCATCGCTTATTACGGCGTTTATGTTTCAGAAAATCAAGGTCCTGCTATTCGCTTGGATAGTCTACCCCCAGATACAAGAAGAGCGGTGATTCCCAATCTTGATGCTCAAATCGAATATACCTATTATGTTGAAGCCCATCACCCCGATTCAGCATTTCGCGCCCGGTCTAATGCGAGAGTCCGCACCCCTGATATCCGCCAGGGAATTCGAAGCCTTAACTTTTGGGCGGCAAATGTTCAAAATAACTCTATTGAATTTCAATGGGAATGGAATGCCGATGCGGAGTTAATCAATGCCCAAATCAAAAACCGATCTGAAACCCTGGATGGAATTGACCTTCAAAATCAAATTGATAACATTCAAGAAACCAATAGCTTAACACAACCCACCCCTCTAACTAACGAACGACCACTTTCGTTTTTCATCGAAACGCGGGACAGCTGTGACAGCCTCAGCCGTTCTGATACTATTTCCACCGCCTTCATCCAGGCTCGTGCGCTCCCCTCCTTCGAAAACGAAATAGAAATAACACGTCCTCGTGTCGGCTCTGAAGTGACTCTCACTTCATGCCGCCTTTTGCGCTATCGAAACAACCAGGTAGAAGCTAGTCTCTCAGTCGGTCCCAATCAGGACATCTATTCCGAGCCCTTCGATCCCTTCGAGCGACCCAACGACCAATTGTGCTATCAGCTCGAATGCCAGGCTCAGGTAGAAACCTTAAGCGGCGGAACACAAGATCTGCAAATCACATCCAATATTAGCTGTCCCAGTCGCGAAGTCCGCATCCAGGTCCCTAACGCCTTGCGGCCAAATGGTGAAAACCCCGAATTCAGACCACTGATCCTCTTTGAAAATGCGATTGTGGGTTATACGATGCAAATCTTTGACCGCTGGGGCCGTCTTCTATTTGAGACCAACGAACCACAGGAAGGTTGGCGAGGGCAGTCCAATGGGAATTTAGTTCCAGCAGGAGTCTATGTCTATCGCATTTTCATTGAACAGCGCCAGGGCACCCCCATCACAAAAAAAGGCAACGTAACCCTCATCCGTTAATGAAAAAGGATTACTATCATCAAATATTTGAACTCGTCTGCCAGATTCCCGAAGGCCGCGTGACCAACTATGGGGCTATCGCCGACGCCCTTGCGCTGGGTTCGGCTCGAACCGTCGGTTACGCCCTTTCTCAAAGCCATCAAATCGCTCCCCTGATACCTGCTCACCGAGTCGTCAATCGAAAAGGTGAGCTTTCCGGTCGGCACCACTTCAATCCCCCCGAACGCATGGCCCAACTCTTGGAAGCCGAAGGAGTACAGATAAAAAATCATACCGTCCAAGACTTCGATGCCCGCTTCTGGTCACCATTAGAGGGGAAAACAGATTAATTTTTCTGGGCGGTTCCGGCCCCAAAATTTGGGGCCGGCGCTATGGTCGGTGGGTTCCGTACCTCCGGCTTTGCCGTCGGCACCCCAGCCGCGCTAAAGCAACGCCTGGGCCCCTCCCAGCGCTAACCGAAAGCACATAAAATATTCAA
>CAZVFU010000060.1:0-13418 GCA_964626595.1 uncultured Saprospiraceae bacterium | reverse complement strand
TTCGAGCGACAGATGGAAAATGCGACCTTGCTATCCACTTCTGAATTCGGGGATGAGATTATTGCGCATATGTAAAGGATGCACTTAAAACAGAAAAAAGTGGCCTGGACGGTGTGTTCGGGCCATTTTTATTTACCGCAAGGCTTCCAGCTCCATTTCCAGCAGGACGGGGACTGGGCGGGAAGTGAGGCGGTACAAGTTCACCCGAACCTGCACCTCCATGCGATCAGAAACAAAAACTTCTTTGACATTGGATAAGGTGGGAAGGAGTTCAATGACCTGCCGGTCGCGTTGGCGTAAATTGAGCGTGTAAAATATTTCGAATTCTCTCGCGTCCTCTTCCTTGGATTGGATATGGATTTCCACAGATCGAATATCATTAAAAGTGATGTTGGGATCGCGAAGTTGTAATTCGGCTCTTCGAGGTCGAATCAGGCTGACTTCCTCTAGCGGAAGGTCGTCTTCCGGAAAGAAATCCTCGACCTGTGTGCGCACATTGTCGAAGACAAAAAAGTGGGTCTCGAAGGTGTTGAGGCCGGAGGGGATTTCAAAATCCAACACATACGGCATGATTCGATCGGGAACTTCATTTTCGCTTTTACAGGCGGAAACGAGCAGTACCGCGATTAAAAAAAGCCATTGAAATGTAGAGATTAGGGGTGAATTTCTCATTTTTTTTGATTCTCAACAACCGAAGCGTATCGATTTATTTATATTTAACGAATAAAACATCTTATAGATTTTATCATCTATTGTTAAATCAATACAAATGGGAGAACAGCGGGTTTCACTTTTAGCATCCAAGAGGCAGCGCCAGCGTTTCATGAAAGCCCTGCTTCGGGACGTCACCGCATTAGAATATATGCTGGATAACGATTGGTTTGAGAGTGACACCATTCGAATCGGGGCCGAGCAGGAGTTGTGTTTGGTGGATTCCACCACATATAAGCCCAAGCCGATTGCGATGGAAGTAATCGAAAAGTTGAATTTGCCCTGGCT
Organism: uncultured Saprospiraceae bacterium; assembly: GCA_964626595.1. Classification (GTDB taxonomy): domain Bacteria; phylum Bacteroidota; class Bacteroidia; order Chitinophagales; family Saprospiraceae; genus JAWLFI01. Next base: position 12,419 of record CAZVFU010000060.1, on the reverse strand, counting down.
GGAAACAGAATTAGCGAGATTTAACTTAGAAACGAATGTGACTCCGCAGGTTTTTTCCGGCGACTGTTTTCATCAGGTAGAGAAGGAAATCCGGTCGAATCTAAAGGAACTAAATACGGGGCTGTCGGAGATGGGCGCGCGGATGGTTTTGACGGGCATTCTTCCTACTTTACGGAAGTTCCATTTGGATATGGAGTACATTACTCCAATGACTCGATACTCCGCATTGATGGAAGCGATAAATGACCAATTGCAAGCCCAGTCTTATGAACTACGGCTGACGGGCATTGATGAGTTGAGTCTACGTCACGATTCGCCGATGTTAGAAGCGTGCAACACCAGTTTTCAGGTGCACTTGCAGGTGGCGCCCAGTGATTTTGTCAAATTGTATAATATTTCCCAGGTGTTGGTCGCTCCGGTGATGGCGACCTCAGCGAACTCACCCATCGTTTTCGGAAAGCGTTTATGGCACGAATCTCGTATTGCCCTCTTTCAGCAGGCTTTAGATACGCGAAGTTCCCATGATCACCTGCGCGAGCGTGCGCCACGAGTCAATTTTGGTGTAGATTGGTTGAAAGACTCGATACTGGAAATTTACAAGGAGGATATCGCTCGTTTCCGAGTTTTGTTGAGTGCAGATATCAAGGAGGACAGTCAGGCTTTGATCAAGGAAAACAAAGTCCCCAAATTGCGTGCCCTTCAAGTGCACAATTCTACGGTGTATAGATGGAACCGGCCTTGCTACGGCGTTAGCGACAATGGAAAACCCCATTTGCGGATCGAGAACCGGGTATTACCCGCCGGACCGACGATTTTAGACGAAGTCTCGAATTCGGCCTTTTGGTTGGGTGCGATGACCGGCTATGGAAATGCCTACGACGACATCACTCAAAAAATGAGTTTTGCAGAAGCTCGGGACAACTTTTTTAAAGCCGCCCGCTACGGAATCGATACGAAATTTACCTGGTTAAATGATCAAAAAGTCAGCGCGCAGGATTTGATCCTTAACGAAATGATCCCTATGGCTGAGGAAGGGCTAAAAAGTCGGAATGTAGAAACGGCTGATATTGACAAATATTTGGGCGTGATCAAGGAGCGTACTAAACAACACACGACAGGAGCTCGCTGGATGCTCCGGTCTTTTACAGACTTGATTGATAAAGTGCCCCGCGATGAAGCCGTTTCTATTCTGACAGCAACCATGGTGAAAAATCAGGAAGAAAGTAAACCCGTTCATGAATGGCAGCTTCCCGGGCCTGCAGATTTAGCTCAGTACCAGCCCAGTCGACTTAAGGTAGAAGAGTTTATGATTGCGGATGTCTTTACGGCTCAGGCCGATGATATTGTGCAGTTTGTATGCGAGATGATGCTATGGCGAAAAATTCGACATTTGCCTATAGAGGATAATAAAGGGAAATTAGTTGGCTTGGTATCCTCACGAACGCTACTACGGCATATGACCGATCAGAAGAAGTCGGGAAGTAAAAAGGTTGTCTCCATTTCCGATATCATGATTAAAGATCCCATTACTATCCATCCCGAGTCTAATATCCTGGATGCGATGCGACTGATGAGCGACAATAAAATTGGTTGTTTGCCGGTTTGTAATGAGGGAGAATTGGTAGGGATAATCACTGAAAAGGACTTTCTCAGGGTGTCGAGTCGACTCATGGAGCGCTTGTCTTAAATCCGATTTATAACAGAAGGTTCTCATGTCGGCAGAATTTCTTTCAATCGCCCTCGAAAAGGCGCCAGGAAAATAGGATGCCCGTGGGTAATTTATTATTTTTGACTGAAACGATTAAAACACAAATTATATATGGTTTTCGATATAGATATGATCCGCGACTTTTACAGTAACCTCAAAGCGAAGGTCGATCGGGTAAAAGAGAAAATTGGACGGCCTTTGACGCTAACCGAAAAGATATTATTAACACATCTGCATGAAGAGTCGCCGCTCAAAGATTATGGGCGCGGCGAAGATTACGTTTTCTTCGCTCCGGACCGGGTAGCCATGCAGGATGCAACGGCCCAGATGGCCTTGCTTCAGTTTATGATGGCCGGAAAAGATAATACAGCGGTTCCTTCTACCGTTCACTGTGATCACTTGATCCAGGCGGAAGTAGGTGCGGACAAGGATTTAGCCACCGCTAAGACTCAAAACGAAGAAGTCTATGATTTCCTGGCGTCTGTTTCTAATAAATACGGCCTCGGATTTTGGAAGCCCGGCGCGGGTATTATTCACCAGGTAGTTTTAGAAAACTATGCTTTTCCAGGTGGAATGATGATTGGAACGGACTCACATACGCCCAATGCTGGCGGACTCGGAATGGTCGCTATCGGCGTGGGTGGTGCTGATGCTGTAGATGTGATGGCGGGCATGCCCTGGGAATTGAAAATGCCGAAAGTGATCGGAGTGAAACTGACTGGAAAAATGAGTGGGTGGACCTCGCCCAAGGATGTGATTTTAAAAGTGGCGGGTATACTTACAGTGAAAGGAGGTACGGGAGCGATTGTAGAATATTTTGGTGAGGGCGCTCAGGCCATTTCATGCACCGGAAAGGGTACTATATGTAATATGGGAGCCGAAATAGGAGCAACGACCTCTACTTTTGGTTATGATGATAGCATGGGAAGGTTCTTGCGCGCTACGGGGCGAGAAGAGGTGGCGGATTTAGCCGATGAGATGAAGGAGTACCTAACCGGAGATGAAACTGCCTATGCTAATCCTGAAAAATACTTCGATCAAGTCATTGAAATTGATCTCTCTACACTGGAGCCGCATATAAATGGACCTTACACTCCCGACCTGGCATGGCCGATTTCAAAATTTGCACAAGCTGCGAAAGATAACGGCTACCCCCTTGAGTTGGAAGTGGGGCTCATCGGGTCTTGTACGAACTCTTCTTACGAAGATTTAACGCGTTCAGCTTCCGTTGCCCGACAGGCGGTAGCGAAAAAACTTAAAACAAAGTCTGAATTTACGGTAACACCTGGGTCGGAGCAGATTCGGTTTACGGTAGAGAGAGATGGCTTACTGGATGAATTTGAAGAAATGGGCGGCGTGGTACTTGCAAATGCTTGCGGCCCGTGCATCGGTCAGTGGGCGCGACATACTGACGACCCCGACAAGAAAAATTCCATTATTACTTCTTTCAACCGGAACTTTTCCAAGCGAAATGACGGAAATCCCCAAACACACGCCTTTGTGGCCAGTCCGGAAATAACAACCGCCATGGCGATAGGAGGTACATTGACCTTCAATCCACTCACAGATAGTCTCATTAATGAAGATGGTGAAGAAGTCAGACTCGACCCGCCGGAAGGCGTAGAGTTACCCATTAAGGGGTTTGATGTGGAAGATCCGGGCTACCAGGAACCGGCCAAGGATGGAAGTGATATCGATGTGGTGGTCGATAAGGGATCTGACCGGATTCAATTATTAGACCCCTTCGAGCCCATCTCGAAGGAGCAGGTTACAGACATGCGTATTTTGATTAAGGCTAAGGGCAAATGTACAACTGACCATATCTCAATGGCAGGACCCTGGTTGAAGTATAGAGGACATCTGGATAATATTTCTAACAACTGCTATATCGGTGCCATAAACTACTTCAATGATGAAGCAAATAATGTGGCCAATTTTGCAGACGATGGCGAAAAAGCAGAGTGGATGACGCCACCCGATAGTGCACGGAAATACAAAGCGGCCGGAATCGGAACTGTAGTATTTGGCGAAGAAAACCTCGGCGAAGGATCTTCACGCGAACATGCGGCTATGGAACCGAGACATCTGGGTGTAATGGCTGTAATTGTAAAATCTTTTGCACGTATCCACGAAACCAACTTGAAAAAGCAAGGAATGTTGGCCTTGACCTTTGCCAATCCGGATGATTACGATCTCGTGCGCCAGGACGATAAAATTGACATCCTCGGATTTGAAGAGATGGCTGAGAAAAAGCCTTTGCAAGTCCGCCTAAAGCACAGTGATGGTACAGAAGATACCTTTGAAGTGAACCATACCTACAATCAGGCTCAAATTGATTGGGTAAGACATGGTTCTGCTTTAAATAAGATCCGTCACGATTTAAAAAACAGCTAATTGCTGTATTTGATCTCAGGCTTAATCGCCGGGCTCAAGATATTTGGATTGGCTTTGCTCGACTCGGGCAGAGCCAATCTCTTTTTTAGAGAACAATTCATGTATGAGGGAAGCTGACCAGATGGACTCAAAGCTCCGCCAACTTCAGCGGGCCTTGGAGGTCGAAAAGAAAGAAGATATTGAGCGCCACCGGGCTATCATAGAGGAACACAGCCTGGTTGAGCGGCGAAAAAAGGGCTGGACATGGCACCCGGTTAAGCCCCTCGATTATGGCTATACTTTTGGCGATAAAGCTTATGTGGAACTCGAACGAACAAAGGACCTCGGAGCGTCGCATAAATTTCGCTCTGGTCAGCCCGTTCGCATCTATGTAGAAGAGGAAGATGATGATCGCGAGGTGTCAGGGGTGCTACACTATGTCCGAGATAATCAGATGAAGGTCGTTTTATATGATGAAGATTATCCCGACTGGATAGTAGGGCATTCGCTAGCCGTCGAACAGCTTTTTGACGCTCGCACGTACAAAGCCATGGAAAGAGCTATTCGCGATGCGGCTGATGCCCGCGGACGCTATCGATTTTTGCTGGAACGTCTACTGACGGATACGTCTCCGGATGTTCAGGAGATAATGGAATCTATTAAAGGCTCTCACCTCAATCCTTCACAAGTTGAGGCAGTAAGTGCGATGAAAACATTCGAGGATATTCTGGTCTTACATGGGCCTCCAGGTACAGGTAAAACTACCACCCTGGTTCAGGGCATTTTAGAAATGGTCAGACAGGGAAGTAAAATTCTCGTTACAGCGGCCTCTAATACAGCCGTAGATGTCCTGACCGAACGCCTGGGTGCTACGCGATCCATCAATGTCCTTCGACTCGGAAATATTAGCCGTGTGAATGATGAGATACTCGATTTGACGATTGAGGGCAAATTAGCCAAGCAGTCGGAGAGCAAGAAGATAAAGCAATTGAAAATCGAGGCCGCCGCTTTGCGTGATAAAGCCGGGAAATATAAACGGCAGTTTGGCAGAGAAGAGCGGGATGAGCGAAAAGAGATGTACCGGGAGGCGCGCGAAGTCCAGCGATGGGCCAATCAACTCGAGCGGCGACTGATCGGCCGATTGGTCGACGAAGCACAAGTCATCTGCGCCACGCTCATCAATTCCGATCATAAACTTTTGCGCGATACTGACTTTGATTGTACGGTGGTCGACGAGGCCGGACAAGGATTGGACCCTGCCCTATTTATTCCATTGAGTCGCTCTCAACGTTGGATTATGGCAGGGGATCCTTATCAGCTGCCCCCAACTGTGAAGTCCCGAGAGGCTGAGAAGTTGGGTTTGGCCACCAATATGTTGGAGCGCTGGGTCACCGCCGGCAAGCCCAGTTTCTTTTTGGATACACAGTATCGCATGCACGCCGATATCATGTGGTTTTCCAATGCCTATTTTTATAACGATCGTCTGCAGGCAGCACCTGAAGTCGCCCAGAAAACCCTGAGCATTCAGCAACCTGCGCCCGTAGAATTTATAGATACGGCAGGCTGTGATTTTGAGGAAAAAATAAATGAGGAGAACCTCAGTCGATATAATGAAGGGGAGGCCTTTATTTTGCGGGAACACTTCCTGCAGTTGCGCAAAGATTTTGAGGACTCTAAAGTGCCTTTTCCAAAAATTGGGATTATTACTCCCTATCGAGAACAGGTCCGTCATATTCGAAAATTAATAGTGGAAGACCCGGAATGGGCTGAGTATGAATCTTACATCAAGGTAGACTCGATCGACGGCTTTCAGGGTAACGAGCGGACCATCATTTACATCAGTTTAGTTCGCTCCAACGCTACCGGTGAGATTGGATTCCTCACCGATTACCGTCGAATGAACGTGGCCCTGACTCGCGCCCGGGAGAAACTCATCGTCATTGGCGACTCGGCCACTCTGGGTCAAGACTCATTTTATAGAAAGTGGTTAGAACGCGTCGAGACCGAAGCGATGTACCGCTCGGCATGGGAGTTTATGGCGGGGTAGGGAGAAAGAGAGGTCGCAAATCAGACTCCTGGTGATCAATTACTTCAGGAAGGGGGCGATATCATCTTATAAAGATATCGCGGAATGAATTCATTCGTAGAATATCTAACCCATTTGCTATAATTTTAAATATATATTCAATTGAAAGCGATGTGTAAAAACTTGATTAGCTATTTTTTAGGGCATACGTAAAGCTATGCATAGCCAGTGTAGACCTCATCCCCATTCAGAATGTTGTAAACGTATTACCTTTGTAGTTGGGAACGCCGCGCTATAAGGGTTTTGTCATCTTGAAATTGGGAGTTATATCGAAAGACTCCTTATAATTTGGGCATTAAAGTGAACAGGATATAATGAAATTCTCATCTCTTCTCAATTTTGTTTTGCTTGCTCTAATGCTCTTTTTGATCTATTTTTTATACGGCGAGATCAAAGAGAAGCAACAGTTAGAATTACAGCTTCAGAATGAGACGCAAATGGTGGAAGAGTTCTCCGAAACTCAAAGAGAGCTGTCGACCTGGAGAAGAATAGACACCCTGCTCATGAGCAGTAAATATTCTCAACTGGAAGATCAATACTCCTCTTTGCTCAACACGGGGGCTATAGACAGTTCATCTTATTTTAAGCGGATGAGATACCTTCATGGGTTTCGCGATAGGCAAAGCAGACATCAGCAAAACCGAAGCAGCCTTCAAAATGAGCTATCGGAAACGCGTGAGCAACTGCGGATTTCTAAGGACGTAAATTCTATTTTAGCTGAAGATAAAGCGGCTTTCTTAGATAGTTTATTTAGTATTAAGCAAAAAGTGAACCTCAAGAACCGCAAGCTGTCGGACAGTTTGAGAAAGTCAAAAAGTGAGATGGACTCTCTTCTGAAGAAGAAAAAAGAGCTACTTCAGTTGACGGATCCGAGAGGAAACTCTTTTGTTTACCTAGGCCCAGTAAAAGAAGGAAAAGCAAGCGGTACAGGTATTGGCATCTGGCTCGACGGAGGTATGTACGAAGGGCAATGGGAAGATAATCACCGCCATGGCAAAGGCCGGTTCGAATGGACTGATGGAGAGGTGTACGAAGGAACTTATGAAAACGGAAAGCGCTCAGGCGAGGGAACGTATATTTGGACCTCAGGTCAAAAATATGTTGGGGAATGGAAAGATGATAAGCGTTCGGGTTATGGTGTGCTATACAACGAATACGGAAATGTCTCTTACAATGGACAATGGCAAAATGATAGTCCCTTGCGACAATAAGCCCGGTTTCAGTTGTCAATAGAACAAAATATCGCTATGGATAAAAATATTGGACAAGGAAGAGTCTTCTGGAAGAGTGCAGTTTTGGCACTAATGTTGTTTGCAACGAACTTTGCATTCCAGAGTTTCGATTTAAAGGCCAGAAACGATGTGTTCGGCTTAGCAGCAATAGATACATCTAAAATGGATAGTATTTTACTGATACAATCCACAGATCGCGCGAATACCGGGTTCATGGAGAGTCATATTCAAATGATTCAGGAAGATTTAACTGAAATTGAACTCCAGATTCAGAATTTAAAAGAGAAGTACGAGAGCCTTTCTCAGCTCATCCCCAAAGAGCAAATCCTGTTTTCTCAGGTTCAGACACTTAAAATGTTGTTTACGAATACGGATAATCGACCCGATTTCAACAGCTATCACGGATCGGTTTCTGAGTCCATCCTGGAGTTGAGCAACGAAAAAATACGGACGTACCAAACATTGCCTTTGCCTGCGAAGGAAGAGGAAATCGATCATTATATTCAATGTTATGATGCATTGCTTGAGGTATACCCAGCCTATGTAGATTTTGCCTCAGAACTCGAGTTTCTGGAAGAAGCTTTTACGCGAAAGGTCCTTAATCCTTACACCATGACTGATATGGATGAGCGCCGAAAAAAAATTATTTTTGAGCGCTTTATGGATGTAGTTTTCCCATTTGTAATTGGTGATTTGTCTCAGTATATCAACTGTAAAAATGTGGAGGAGAAACTGGAAAATTTGTCCAAAGTACGCAAAGAGCTTTTGCAATTGCGGGATGAAGATACCGACGAACTGGAAGTTGCACTCCGCGATGAAACAGATGCCAGGCGCATCATCGAATTATTGGCATTAGAACTGCATCTTGAATAAGAAACGCATGGGTCGCATACTATTCTTTATGGGTTTTGCCATCTTTCTGGGGGCAACTCAACTTCAATCTCAGGAGCGTCCGGAAAGCTCTGTTTTTGAAGATCCGGAGACTTCGCTTTGGCTGGGGGGCTACGGAACATTTCGCTTAAGTGAAAAGTTCTTCTGGCATGGAGAACTTCATTATCGAAGGTCGGGGTATGAGGGAACTCCCTTCCTGGGTAGAATGGGACAAATTTATAACCGCCATGGCTTAAAATGGATACCCAATAAAAAATTTAAGGCTATCGTAGGTGGAGTGCTGCGTTTAAATTTTACTCCTGACCCTGGAAATGATGATTTTGAACACATTGTCCTGGAGCCCCGAATTTGGCATGAATATACTTTCGTGATGCCTTTTTCACGGTTTAATATCTATCATCGACTGCGTTTTGAGCATAGGTGGAGCCGACGAAATCTTCCTGGGGATGAATACATCTATCGAAATCGATATCGGTATAAATTTCTGATGAAAATCCCCCTCAATTCTCGCGAATTGCAACCCGGAACCTGGTATTTCAGCCCTGATATAGAACTCATTATGCAAAGCGGCTCGCCGGTTATCGACAGCCCACTGGAAGACTTACGTATCTTTCCTACCCTGTCTTATATCTACTCGCCTCAGTTTACATTTTCGGGCGGCTTGATGTATACTACAGGTCAAGAGCTAAACAACGGGGCTGTCTTTCGACAGCGTTGGATCCCCAGATTAAATGTTTATATGTCTTTGGACTTTAGAAAAATTGATGAAAGAGTACCAGAGGTCCGCTTCTAAAGCAAGCTACGACTTCGATTTTACGGCGCCAATAGCCGACGGTCTAGCTCAAAAAATAAATCCATATCCCATTGGAAGCTAAAATGAATATATACCGGCCAGGACCAGGAGTCATATTGAGACGGTCGGTGCCTGTCAAGGAAATCGCTATCCCAAAAACTTAAGGGAATATGGACTTCCAGTCTGCGATCAAAAACGCTTATGCTGACTCCCGGGCTAAAAATCCAGTTCTCGTCCAAGCGGTCTCCACTGAGCGGATCTGTTCCGCGCAAATAGCCCAGATCCGTATAGACAGCTAAGGGGAGCCATTTCCAGGGAGCGTCAATGCGAAATTCTGCTGTACTCAAAAAAGAGATATCAAAATCGGGACGGAAGGGCGATTTGAGGGTGCCTTCTCGTTGCGAACTCTGTAGTCCAGCCAGGCCTCTTCCAGCCGGAGCAGAGCGTCCGATCCAGTGCTCCGAAAATCGAAAATCATCGACACCCGAGAATCGACCAGCCTGCAACCGCGCTTCCTGAGGCACACTGCCGTGGTTTTCAGGGATCCAACCCCCATAAACCCTTGCACTCACATAGGCTTTTTCTCGGTAGGCTTGTCGAAACGAAAATTTCGCTCCTAATCGAACGTGGTCTGGCAAAAAAGTGGTCCAGCTCTCCCAGCGATATCTGCGCAGCGGATGTGTCCATTGGCCTAGGTAATAGAGCTCTGTAAGGACGTAATCATCGCTAAGCGAAGGCGCAGGGCGAGCTTCCTCCAGTTGAATATGATGGGCGCGAAACTCAAGGCGATGGCGATAGCGGGTCGCCTCGTAATCCCACTGAAGATAAGGACTCCATCGGAAATAGCGAAGCGTCTTTTCATCCGCTTCATCCGTTTCATCAAAGGGGAGATACCGTCCATCCACACCAAATCGTAAATGCAGCGATTTATGAGTTTGCCGCAGTAAGGGAACGCTATACCTGAGCCGGGCGGTCGTGGAAAAGGCCCCACTCAAAGGATTGATGGCAGGCGTTACATAATATTGAAAAGAATGATTGGGGATGCTTAGGTTATGTACCAAAAGTCCAAGGGAGAACTGATCGTAGATATTATACCGAAAAGTGGGCGAAAGGAAAATCGATTTTCGATGCTCAGAAGAAGTCCCGGAAAGCAAGCCGATCTTCCATTTTCGAAAAGGGAATGTCGAGCGGACCAATGGTTTTATATTATCACCAAAATCGGATTCGATCAGGTTCTTTTTGGGATTAATAACGAGTGCCTCTGCTGAGTCAGGCACGGGTAGCCGGGCGGCGTAGCGTCCGGTAAATCCTGGAATCCAATCTATGATCTGAAGGCTGTCCTTTGTGAAAAAGCCAATACTTAGGGGAGCAGCCACAGAGGAAGCATTGCGAATTTCAAACGAGAGGCTATCTCCCTCAGGGGTGAGCGGCAGGAGTTCATAATCAGGGAGTTTGCCCTCATCTACACCCTGTACAAATAACCAGTCCAGCTTCTCAGACCACTCATTTTCCAGGAATCCCTGCAGGAGGTCACCGCTGATATGAGAAAAGGCATAGGTTTCATAAAAGCGGCGAAAGGTCGCCCGAAACTGATCGGCTCCTACATAGTCTCGCAGGTGCATAAAGGTTTTCGGGGCCCAGTGATAATGAGCTAGAAAATAATTGATCGGCCGAAAAGTCTCACTGGAAGCACCAGGCGACTGCCAGCGCTTCTGGCGATACTGATGACTGCATATCGCATCCTCAAAGGTCCAGTTCTTTTCTTTCCAGTATCGGTCTAAGGTGAGAGTTGGCGTGGCGTACTGTTTGTCCATATACAACTTTTCGTAGAAACTAGTGAGTCCCTCATCGATCCAAGGCTCAGATCGCTCATTACTGGCGAGAATGCCATACCACCAATTGTGACCCAGCTCATGGGCCAGCACGCGGTCCAACTCCTTGGCATTCTCCGACTCGCCGATAACCGTAATCATCGGATATTCCATACCCGCCCCCGACGATAAAGCACCTTCTACAGCCGTAAATTGTGGGTAAGGGTAGGTGCCGATTTCATCAGAGAAAAACACCAGGGCCCGGGCGAGATATCGGGTCGCGTTTTCCCACAAATTAGCCTGTCTGGGGGTATAAAAAGCCCAAACGTCGACCTCTCGACCATCACTTAGCTCTTGAATTTCATGATCGACGCGAAAATTTCGGTCCAAAAAAAGCGCAAAGTCATGCACCCGCTCCGCCTGATAGGTCCAAATCAGGCGCTTTTCTACGGGCTGAAGGCTGTCTCTGTAGGCTACATAATGCTGCTGAGTCTGAGCGACCTCAACCAGCCGCTTTTCTACAGCGGGATCGGGCTGTCCCGTGGCAGCCACCAGAAAATCCGCCGGTGCATCCAGCTCCACCTCAAAACTTCCAAATTCACTATAGAACTCACCCTGATCAGCATAGGGAAAAGTGATCCATTGCCCCTTTTGATAGACCGCCGGTTTGGGATACCATTGGGTCAATTGATAACTATCTGCAGTGCGTCCCAGTCGGGAGAAACTGAGCGGTATGCGTAATAAATAGCTGATATGTAAGGTCAAAGTGTCGCCGGGCAGCAGATCTCGGTGCAGCGGTATCCGTGCGATGTCCGGTTCCGCAGGGTATTCGATGGCCAGGGTCTGTGCCTCCGTTCGGATCTCGAGTTCCTGATACCCGCCCCGCTCATCCTCCCGACTAAAGTGAAAGTGAGTCTCGTTGCGGTTCAGCAACTCCTGAGCAAAAGTCGTATGCCTGTCCTGATAGGCATTGGCCCACAGATGAAAATACAAGGCGTTCAGCGTGTCCTCTCCTCGATGGATATATTCCATTTTCAATTGAGTCGACAGGGTATGACTCTGAGTATCCAGGCGCGCCGAAATATGATAATGCACCTCCTGACTTTCAGAGGGAGCCGGCGTTTGACCGGATGTCAGCCCCACCCAGCAGCTAAGCCATAGACTCAGAATTAAACCTTGCTTCATAGGGGGATAAAAGTACGGATTCTATCTCAATGGCCAGCGCTATGATGGTGTCTTTGAATATCCATTTTCACTTTCCAGTGTTTATTTGTGTTTTGGGCGGCCCCCCGTCCGCGAGAGCGCGCCGCACTCCTCGCGGACGGGGGCGCTATGCTCTAGGCTCCACATGCGTTCGGTACGACACCCGCCAAAGTCGGGCGTCGCACTGACGCCTTCGGCGCCACCTGCCGCAGCGCTTCCGCAATTTTTTAGTCAGGGGTTGGGTGCCGGTCATCCTATTCGCTCTCCGAATACCTATTGCCGGTAGAAAAGAATCAAGTAATAAAAGACAATCGAAAGCCTC
>CAZVFU010000059.1:1455-13661 GCA_964626595.1 uncultured Saprospiraceae bacterium | reverse complement strand
CTACGGTCGCGACTTGGTACCCAACGAGTTGGGTACGGCCTTCGGCCTCGCTCCCATCGCTACCGCGGGGGTATGCGGCTAGTGTCATTACCACTCAATCCGCTACAGACCAAGTCTTGATCTTTTTGCTCACATCTTCGTTGCTTCTCAGTCGCGTAGCTAAGGCTATGCTCCTTCGTCGCGCCTTGATCTGAACAAAAATCTCCTTCGACTTTTCTATACTTATTTAGTGGTAATGACACTAGGTCTTTCAATATTTACATAAAAAGAATATTAATCTGCTAAGATAGCCCATAACTCCACTGTCTTCTCTCATCCCCATCATAAAATGCGAAAAGCCCAAATTAGGAATCTAATTCAGGCTTTTTCGACTAAGGTCTCAATAAGAAAACGATGGAGTCGCGAACGCTAAAACGCGACTATCATCATATTGATTACAAATATATGAAGGATTTATCAATATGTCAAATTTTTTTCCATTTAGTACTCAAAAATAAGGCTGTAGCTTACATAATGAATAAGGAGATGGAGAAAAACTACAAATAGTTCAGCGCGTTTGAGAAATCTAGCATGGTAAAGGCTCCCTTTGAGATTCTTAATCCACTTTACGCCCCCTCACTACGAATAATAGACTGATAAATCGCTTCGTGAATGCGCTTCCGATATCGGTTTTGAATCAATTTCCGATTTGACATTTTCGGATAAGTTCGGTTGGACAAAAAGATGTAAAGCAGCTCTTCCTCGGGGTCGGCCCATGCCGCTATCCCCGTAAAGCCCAGATGGCCAAAGGTGGAACTGGAAGCTCGGTCGGTCATATTGCCTCTCTCTCTGGAATCGAGTTGTTTCATATCAAAACCAATCCCTCGTCGAGAAGCGCCCGGCACTCGCTGGGTAAAAAGCTGGATGGTTTCGGCCCGAAGAAATCGCTCGCCACCGTACACACCTTCATTGAGTAACATTTGGAATATCGCTGCCAACTCCTGTGTATTTGTAAACAAGCCGGCGTGACCACTTACACCGCCCAGCATTGCAGCTCCCATATCGTGCACATAACCATTCAATAGCTGTTGCCGAAAATAGTCATCATATTCAGTCGGCACAATGGATGCTGGAGATATCGACCGATCCAGAGGGTTGAATCCCGTTCGCTTCAGCCCCATCGGCTGATAAAACTCCTCCGCTACAAATTGATCCAACGTCCGGCCATCGATCGAGTGGATGACCCGAGCCAGCAATATCAATCCCAGATCGCTGTATACATATCGACCGGATCTGGAAAGCGGTGAGGCCAGAATCGATTGATACATGCTATCCACATAGGACGACTTCATATACATTCTGTTGGCAACCGGGACGGAATAATGTCCGTTGGGACTCTCTCTGTAATAGGCCAGTGAGGGATGGTACTCCCCTTTTCCGTTCTTTTCTACCGTATTCTTATAAAATGGAATCCACGGTTTTAACCCGGCGCGATGACTCAAAATGTCGAGAATAGTAAGATTCTCTTTATTTGTTCCAATAGATTCCGGCAGATACTTTCCCAGTGGCGCCTTAAGGTCGATTTTTCCTTGATCAAACAACCGCATTACAGCCAGGGTGGTAGCAGCCACCTTGGTAACAGAGGCCACATCAAAAACATCCGATAATAAGGTTGGGCTGGAACTATCATGAGTATGAGTGCCAAAAGCTTTATGATAAACCACGCGATTGCGTCGAGCGACCAGTACCTGACAGGCCGGAGCTGCTTTTTCTTCAAGCAGTTCCTGAACAATGGAGTCAATTTGGGATAGAGAATCACTACTCAGACCCACGCTTTCGGGTATGGACCAGGCTAATCGCTTCATATCCGGCATATCTAAGCCACTTCCCTTTGAAAATCGACCGACACTTACTGGCAGTTGGCCCTGAATCGGTCGCGCACCAAAAAGCATCTGAGCAGCCACCTTTTGAGCCAGGGGATGATCTTCATAAGCGACGAGTAAATGGTCTACAAACTCCAGCTTATCTAAAACGTAAGGTGAGCCAAAGACCACCACTACGACCTGCGTTCGCTTATTGAGCTTTTGAATAAATTCTACTGTTGCTCGACTTAGTCCGTAATTGCTATTTGGGGAGGTATTGAGATCGTGAATTCCAATAAATACCAGATCCATGCCCTCCAGTTTGAGCAGCATATTTTTTATCGGTGAGGACTGAAAATATTTGTCTACATTAAAATCGAGTACGGTCGTATAGTTTTTCATTTGTTGGGTAAATGGCGTGGGGCCATTCGCGCCAATGCTCAATGCACCAATCAGTCCCTGCCCTATTTGTCGGACAGGAATTTTATTATCCTTATTCGTCAGACAGGTGATGCTTTCCTCATAAATATTTTCCGTAGTGATCTCCCATTCTGCGCGTGAGGTATACGACTTTTGACTCTTGGGCTTTTCGAGTTTTAATTTGTTGAGTCCCACCTGGTACTTCAGCGCTAATATTTTTTTAACGTGAAACTCGAGTTCTTCCGCTGAGATGCGACCGGACTGAACGGCTTCCAGCAGTTTTTGATGCACCTTTCGAGGGTAATGAGGCAAACAGATCATATCGTTTCCAGCCTCAATGGCTAAAATCTCGGCCTCCCCCGCTGGAAAATGTCGTGTAACGCCCTTCATTTCCATCGCATCGGTGATGATTAAGCCTTCAAAACCCAGCTCTTCTCTGAGTAAGCCCTGCACAACAGGCCGGGAAAGGGTGGTTGGGCGGTTCTGGCGGTCATCCAGTGCCGGAATATTTAAATGAGCGACCATAATAGCCGGAACGCCCGCAGCAATGAGTTTCCGAAATGGATACAGCTCAATACTGTCAAGCCGAGCTCTATTATGAGAAATAACGGGCAAATCCAGATGGGAGTCTACATCCGTATCGCCGTGCCCGGGAAAGTGCTTGGCGCAAGCGGCGACTTCTGCAGCATGCAGACCTTTCATGTAAGCTATTCCGTACTGACTCACGTTTTCGGGACTTTCGCCAAAAGATCGGTAATTGATAACCGGATTGTCTGCATTGTTGTTGACATCAATCACGGGGGCAAAATTGAGGTGCACACCGATCTCCCTGAGCTGCTCACCAATCCAATAACCCATCTTTTCTCCCGTATTCAAACCATGGTCACCCATAGCTCCCAGAGTCATTTGTCGCGGAAAAGAATACCCATCAGATTTGAATCGCATCCCTGTGCCCCACTCTGCGTCCATACTGATAAGTAAAGGCGTGCTAGCCAAAGCCTGGTAATCCCGGGTCAACTCCGCTTGACGCTCTGGCGTGCCCTGAAAAAAGCAGAGGCCTCCCACGTGATACTCTGAAACAAATTCTTTTATAGCAGCAATATGTCGGGGACCTAAATCAGAGTGTGCCCTGATCATCAAAAGCTGTCCGACCCGCTCTTCAGCACTCAATGAACTATACACCGAGTCGACCCAGCTTTGCTCATCTTGAGCCTCGAGGAAAGGCAAAAAGCAAAGAAAACAACACCATCCAATTAGTATGCGACTCATGATTAATTTGAATTCTATTCGAACAAAGTAGGATCCATTTCTCTTGCTCTATTCATAAATATTTGACTCGAATCCACCCTCCCCTTTTGCATATAGGCGGCCCCTAAGTCATAATATGCCCGGGCATGGTTCGGTTTTTGACTCAAAGCTTTTCGAAAAAAGTCCACTGCCAGACTGGCCTGACCCGAAACCCCATAAGCAACACCCAGCAGCCGAAGGGTCTCGTAATCCATGGGTTGCATTTCATAAGCTTTTTTCAGATAACGAAGAGCTGTGGAAAGATCTTGCTCTTGCTCACCATAATACTGACCCGCTGCCCGATATGCGAGAGCCAAATTATTCCTCGCATCTTCATAGTTGGGATCAAGTGACAAACACTTCTCATAAGATTCAATGGCCTTCTCATAAGATTGCAGGTAAAAGAAGGAGTTCCCCTGTTGCAAAAAGGCATTTTTATAGGTAGGATGTAATTGAATCGCCTTCCGACTGTAAGGCTCTGATTTTTGAGCCCATTTTCTCTGCTCCTCTGCCGAAAGAGCCTCCCCCGCCAATCGATTGTATTCTCCCGCAGTAGCATTATTCACCTTTGCACTTTGAGATGAAGTAACTACATCAGTAGTAAATAAGGTGAAATTAGATTGCCAGGCTGGCATCCGAATCATTACAAGAGTTACATATATCACGAAAATCGCCCCCCAAGCATAGGACCACCTCATTCTCGCAGGTAGCCTTTTGCCGACAAAATGCTGAAGGAAGTACATCAGAAATAAAATGAATCCCAAAGATGGAATGAACAGAAACCGCTCCGAAAGAAACGCGCCTATATTAATCAGGATATTCGACATGGGAAAAAGGGCTAAAATAAACCACAACCAACCCCAACTTGCCAAATTCTTTACTTTGAGCCGGGCGAAGGCCCAAATTGTAACTGGCAAATAAACCAGCAGGCTCAAGTACATCCGATAGTCAGAATAAGAAATAATGGGCAGTTGAAGCGGGTAATAGTCGTGAGTTAGAGGCCAGGGCCAAACCATCAGGCGGATATAAGTCAGTAAGCCCAGTAGTACGGTCGGGATACGTTCAAAGAAACTCAGTAATTCATATTGCTGCCCATTCCAGACCATAAATGGATTATTCATCAATTCACGAGGAGGATCAGTTGATAAAAGCTGGCCTAAAACCGCATATCTGACGCCCACGTAAATTAAAAAAGCAGCTATAAAAGAAAAAAGTGCATATTTAGCAGCCTTCTTTTTCCCTTTGAGATAGAATAAACCCGGACCGATCACTAAAAATACAGCTGCATTTTCTTTTGAAAACATAGCTACCAAAAACAATAAAAACCCGATAACATGCTGGTGTATCGCCCTGGATTTCCATAAAAGAAGGAGAGCTCCAAGACCGGCTGTAAAAGCAATAATTTCATCTCGCCCTTTTATATTGCAAACCACTTCTGTATGCACAGGATGCGCCAGAAATAGTAAACTCCCCCAAAGGGCCCAATGTGCTTTTTGCTTTTTCTGAGGAACCATTCGCCAAATAAACACATAAATTAAACCCACCAATAGCCCATAATATAGGACGTTGAAAATATGCCCTACGAGAGGTGACAAACCAAAGAGGCTGCCCTCCAATGCAAAGAGTGTAGGTGTGAATGGGCGATAACGGCCACCAGAAACCAGATTTGCCTTTCCCTCTTCCTGAAAAAACCCATAAAAAGTATCGTGCGTCCAAAGCCCGGGAATCCCAGAAAAGCCTTCCTGCGTGAATACATTCTCAGACAGAACGATCGCATCATCTTGTGTATACTCAAAACTCAGGGTAGGCAAATACAGCAAGCAGGCCAAGATCGCCACTGCTACGGGCGCTGGTAGATAAAAAAGCTTGGGAAATGATAATTTCCTGGATTTCATAAACTCATTCAGAGGTATAGGAGCGAATATAATCAAACCAACCGATAGCTAAGAAAACATACTTTCAAAAATTCATTGCACAATGAAGCCTCCACATTGGCTCACTTCTAACCTTTTTTTAGCGCCCGACATGCACGAGAAGAACCGATACATCAGAGGGAGAAACTCCGCTAATTCTGCTTGCCTGGCCGATAGTTAGGGGCCGAATTTTTGTTAATTTCTCTTGCGCCTCGGATGACAGAGACTCAATCTCTTTGTATTCAATACGCTCTCCTAGAGGGACACCATCCAATCGCTCCATTTTTTCCACCATTTCCTGCTCGCGGCGGATATACCCAGCATATTTAAGATTAATCTCACTCATGTTGAGTACCTCTTCATCGTAGGGTTCCAGTTCACCAGCTATTTTGGGAACTGCTTTCTGTAAGGCATCCAGACTCACTTCGGGTCGAAGTAATAAGCTATCCAGCTTTACGGACTGCTTTAAAGGAGAGGCCCCTTGTGTTTCTAGATAAGCGTTCGCTTCGTCGGGAGTTATGCTTTCCCTGGAATAATATCGCTTCAATGCCACTAATTGATCATTTTTATGCTGAACTTGCTCCATGCGCTTTCCCATGCCCCGCATCCCTAATCGATGCGCCAAAGGAGTTAATCGCAGATCAGCATTGTCCTGACGCAATAGGATGCGATACTCCGCTCGGGATGTAAACATGCGATACGGCTCCCTTGTACCTTTATTTACAAGATCATCAATAAGCACGCCTATGTAAGCTTGCGACCGCTTTAAGATAAAGGGCTCCTCTTCCTGAATGGCTAAATGAGCATTGACGCCTGCGACCAAGCCTTGCCCAGCGGCTTCCTCATAGCCTGTAGTTCCGTTTATCTGACCGGCAAAATAAAGACCTTCTATCAGATGTGTTTCCAGAGTGGGTTTGAGCTGAGTAGGTTGAAAGAAATCATATTCTATAGCGTAGCCCGGTCGAAACATTTTAACTTGTTCGAACCCCTCAACCTTTCTCAAGGCTTCGAATTGGATGTCTTCGGGAAGAGAGGTTGAAAATCCATTCACATAAACTTCTACGGTCTTCCATCCCTCCGGTTCTACAAAGATCTGATGTCGGTCCCGACCTGCAAAGCGATCGATTTTATCCTCAATAGAAGGGCAGTATCGCGGTCCGATAGATTTAATTCGGCCGTTAAACATAGGGGATCGATCAAAGCCCGACTCTAAAACCTTGTGGACCTCGGGATTAGTATACGTTATGTGACAGGGTCGTTGCTTTTCTGGTGATGGACTCGGAAGAAAAGAAAATTTACCTACTTTTTCATCACCCGGTTGAAGCTCCATTTTGTCCCAATTCAGCGAACGTCCGTCAACTCGGGGTGGTGTTCCGGTTTTCATGCGTCCTGCCTCGAATCCCAATTCGACTAATTGCTCAGTAATTCCTTTGGAGGCTCGCTCGCCACTTCGCCCTCCACCAAACTGCTTTTCTCCAATGTGGATAAGACCATTGAGAAAAGTGCCATTCGTTAAAATCACTTTACGGGATTCTATTTCAAGTCCCATTCCTGTGCGGACACCTTGAACTCGTTTGTCTTTTACCCATAAGCCGGTGACCATTTCTTGCCAAAAGTCAATATTGGGATGCCCCTCGAGCATTTCGCGCCATTTCGCTGCAAAAAGCATACGGTCGCTTTGAACGCGGGGAGACCACATGGCAGGTCCTTTGGATCGATTTAACATTCGGAACTGGATCATCGTTTGATCGGCAACCTGCCCTGAATATCCACCCAGCGCATCAATTTCTCTCACGATTTGGCCTTTGGCGACCCCACCCATGGCTGGATTGCAACTCATTTGGGCAATCGTGTTCATATTCATGGTTACGATGAGCACCTTTGATCCCATATTAGCCGCAGCTACCGCAGCTTCACAACCGGAATGCCCGGCACCCACTACAATTACATCATATTTGGGAAACATACTTCGTGTATTTTGGGGGTCAAAGATACAGATTCTCAGTCGTTTAATTTGATGAAAAAGGTCAGCTTTTCGTGAAATAAGTGGCATCCAACGTACTTTCCTTTCAAATTCTCTTATTATTACATCCCAAAATGAAAGGAAGCGGTGTACTTTCCGTTTTCAAGGCAACATCTTATTAATTAGGCACCCCTTCATGCTAAGAATTCTCCTCCTGCTTATTGCTGTCTTTGAGTTCGCTTCTCCTGTTTTATTTGGACAGGTGGAACTTGAACAGGACGAGGAAAAGAAAAACGTATTTGTTGCCACCCCTGTCCTTTTTCGAACACCAGAAACAAGTTGGGGCTTTGGCTTGGGAGGAGCCTATAACTTTTTTTGGAATCAGGACAGTACAAACCAGCGTCCCTCCCAAATTCTTTTTGCCGCCACTTATACGCTGGAGGATCAAATCCTGATTCACCTTCCTTTTCAATGGTTTCTTTTGCAAGACAAAATATGGATCGAATCGGACTTAGGATTCTATCGCTATGTGTATCCGTATTTTGGCATTGGTAATGAGACGCAAATTGAGGATAAGGAGTTCTTCGAATCTACCTTTCCCCGAGCTCAGCTAGCTGCATTGTATGCCATCCGTAAGCATTTATATTCCGGACTATCGTACAAATTTGACAATTTCTTTATTACAGAAAGAGCTTCTGATGGGCTACTCGCAGAGGAAAAGCCGACGGGCTTTGAGGGTGCTGTCATTTCGGAATTAGCTTTTCGCAGTGTGTGGGACTCCAGGGATCAAATTTATTATCCAACGAAAGGAAGTCTGGTTTCTCTGGATATTTTTGGCAGTGACCCAGCTCTGGCCAGCACTTATACTTATTCCGGCTTTTTTCTGGATGCTGCCAAGTACGTTTCGGTAGCAAAAGAGCATATTTTAGTGGGTCACCTACAATGGGGTATGCAGTGGGGAGAGGTACCGTTTTTTCAGCTTTTGGCTTTAGGTGGGCCCAAGTTCCATAGAGGATATATTTTGGGCCGACATAGGGATCGTCGGCTGGCTTTGTTTCAGGGAGCCTATCGCTTTCCCATCTACTGGAGGTTTAAAATGGAAGTGTTTGGGTCGTATGGAACCGTTAGTTCAGAAGATGCATTTCCCCTGCAAAACGGACATTGGAGTATGGGTGCCGGACTTCGTATTTTAGTTGACAAGGGCAATGGACTTCATCTCAGGGTGGATTATGCACGGGGAAGTGATCAAACCGGCTTGTACTTGACGGTTGGTGAAGCCTTTTAAATTCATGGCTTGTATGTTTTGTATTTTTACCCTAAGTCACCTACTATTCACCTTAAATATTTATTGAAAAGACGATGAGGTCCAGAGTCCCACTCAGTATAATTATTCCCTGCTTGAACGAAGAGGAGTTCATACAGCCCTGCTTATCTCATATATACAGTGCCTGGTCCCTTATTGATCCAGAAGTTATACTTGTTGATGGCGGCAGTCGGGACAGGACGGTGGACATAGCTCAAGAATTTCCGTGCGAGGTCATCCGCACAGAATATCGCAGCCGTGCCATTCAAATGAACATAGGAGCAAGAGAATCCAAAGGAGATATTTTATTCTTTTTGCATGCGGACGCGATAGTTCCCCCTGAGTTTGACAGTCTCATTTTAAAAAGTATTCAACGAACCAGGGGCTTTGGGCTGTTCGCTTATGATTTTTATCCCAATTCGAGCTTGCTGAGTCTAAACTCCTGGTTTACCCGAAAACGATGGGGATTTACGGGTGGTGGAGATCAAGGGCTGTTTTTGACTTCAGCCCTTTTTAAGGAAAGGGGTGGATATAATGAAGATTTATCTCTCATGGAAGACTTTGACTTATTTCAACGCCTAAAAAAACAGGGTGCGAAATGGGAGGTGATTCAACAACCCTTGCAGGTTTCGTCGCGTAAGTATCAAAACAATAGTTACCTCAAGGTACAATGCATTAATTTATGTGCCGTAATGGCCTTTCGCTTCCATGTCCCCACTTCAAAAATTCGAGCCTGGTACGAACGGCAGCTCACAAAAAAAGTCGGCTCGTAAAAACGAGCCGACTTCGGAAGCTAAATTCATTACAAATTCGCTTTATGACTTAAAGACCCAGACGTTGCCTGACAAGACTGGTCACATCTGTACTTTCATCTGCGTACAATATAGAACCTGCGCTTAGGTCAAAAATGTAGGTATAACCCTCTTCTTTCGCAATCTCTTCAATCACCATATTCACTTTGTCGAAAATGGGCTTGTAAAGTTCCTGTCGCTTTTGCATTACCTGACGCTGCATATCTTGTTCAAACTGCTGGAGCTCAAGTTGCTCAGCTTGTAATTTTTCAGCTTCTTCTTGCAATTTTTTGGGTGCAATCTCTCCTTGACGCTCTTTTCGCTCCAGGTCCTGTGCCTTTTGCTGCAATGTCTGAAGCTTCTGCTGACCTTGCTTTTGCAATTGCTTTTGCAATGTTTCCAGCTTAGCATCTGCCTGCTTCACCTCGGGCATCTCTGCCACCAGGGCATTTGAGTCCATGTATCCAAACTTCTGTCCCACCAAGGTGGTACTCAATAGGATGGATAGAGTAAAAAGAAAAATATTTCGCATCATGATTTTCAAATTTTGCGCTAAGGTAAAAAAATATAGAAAAGATGCCGCTGTTCCTACTTCAAGATTTTCTTAATGTCTTCGGTCTTATCCATAGCGTCGTTGATAAATATAATTCCTGAATTGGCGGAACGGTCCAAAATCAAGTCAAATCCCCGGGAGTCGGCGTAGGAGGAAATAGCCTTATAGACTTCATTCTGTATAGGCGCAACCAATTCTTGTCTTTTATTGAAAAGCTCGCCCTCCGGTCCAAATTTTTGTCTCTGAATATCGCGCACCTCCTTTTCTTTTGCCATGATTTCATCTTCGCGCTCCCGCTTCATCTCATCGCTAAGCAACACTTGTTCGGCCTGGTATTTATTGTACATACTTTTAACCTTATCCATTTCCTGAGCTATTTCTTGTCTCCACTGCTCCGCAATTTGGTCCAATTGATCCTGAGCTTTTTGGTAATCCGGCATACTAGTCAAAATTTCATCAATATCGACAACAGCGGTTCGCTGCGTCTGAGAGATTCCCGATTGACTCAGAATAAGGGAGAACAAGAATATAATTAGATATCTCATGCTTAAGTTTTTATGGGTCATTTGATGATATAATGTCAAAAATACCAAAATGATTGTATTACTCAGGAATTTAACGCGGTCTTAACGCAGAAAGGCAGAAATTAAAGCTGAAAGGCTTAAAAAAGGCGCTCTCCATCCTTGTGTAAGGGATAGAAGCGATAGTGGCGGGCCGGAGGGGCAAGCAGCCGTAGAGCGTGGCGGTGACCGAAAGGAAACCCTACTAAGCCGTACGGATGCTGCCCGGGCGGCCCGGCACTACAAGCGGATAGCCCGACCCTCAAGGTGACCGCCGGCAGGCGGCACCTTGAGGGATACACCCAAAAAATCAAAGACCTCAGAAGAATAAATGTTCTGTATATCTTTGGGATTGTAAACGACTTATATGCGCATCATATTCACGATCGCCCGAAGGTATTTATTTAGTCGGTCGACCACGCACCTCATCAACATCATCACGGGGCTGTCCATAGCGGGCCTGGCGACCGGTGCATGTGTATTAATTTTGGTGATGTCGGTTTTCAATGGGCTGGAAACGACGATTCTATCTTTTTTTAATGCCTTTAATCCCGATGTGAAAGTGGAGGTAAAGGAGGGCAAAACCTTTACGGTAACAAAAGAAACCTGGGCTGAACTAGAGGGCTTGGAATCGATAGCGGAAATCGCAAAAACGTTGGAAGAGGTGGTTCTTTTTGAACATGAGGAGCGCCGGGAGGTGGGCAAAATAAAAGGTGTAACGTCCAACTTTGCCAACTTAAATGAATTTGACTCGACAGTTATCGAGGGGGTCTATCAGCTGGATGGAGATAATCTCAAAACGGCCGTGGCGGGCATTCGGATAGGCTCTCAACTCGATCTCAATGTCCTGGATCCGCTCAGTCGGCTGCGCGTATATGCCTTAACGAGTCAGTCTACCCGGCGGACGTTTGGGTCGCCGTTTGAAAAATTGAGCCTTCGTCCTACGGGTTTGTTTTCTATCCAACAGGAGTATGACCGCGCATATATTTTTACGTCTCTTGAATCGGTTCAAGATTTGCTAAAGCAGGAAAACAGGTATAGCGCACTGGAAATCAAACTGGCAGAGGGTGTCTCGGAAAGTAGCTCTATTCATGCCATTCGAAAGATTATGGGAGATGATTTTTTAGTCTCCAATCGCTATGAGCAGGAAGAGGAGTTTTTACGGTTGATGCGATTAGAGAAATGGTTGGCATTTATCATGTTGAGTTTTGCCTCCCTTTTAGTTGCTTTCAATATGGTAGGTACTTTATGGTTAATTGTGCTGGACAAGAAAAGGGATCTGTCACTACTTCAGTGCATTGGCTTGACCTCTTCCGGTGTTTGGCGGATCATAATGACACTGGGGGGATATATCGCAGTTATGGGGTTTGCTTTCGGCACTTTGGCCGCTCTTGTCCTCTACCACCTTCAAAAAACCTATAGTCTGGTAGGTGTGCCGGACACTTTTGCTGTAAATGCCTATCCCGTAGAATTGCGGTTGGGTGACATCCTGCTGACGGCTGCGATTATTCTTCTGATTGGGCTGGTTGCGGCACTGCCAGCGGCCTATAGAGCCAAACGGATTCCCTCCTATTT
>CAZVFU010000059.1:0-1355 GCA_964626595.1 uncultured Saprospiraceae bacterium | reverse complement strand
CTATTGTCTGATCACCTTCCATCGATATAGACTCTGTCCGCTTTGGTCGTACATATCTAAAATATAATAGGCCGGTCCCAAATGAGGAGGCCAGGAAATACTCAGAGCGCCATTTTCACTCACAGATACGGATTCTACTTCATACATGTTTTGACCTGCAGCATTCAGCCAGCGCAAGCCTTTCATTTCCCTTGCCATTTCTGCACTCACATTTTTGATATAAACAGGCCCGACAGAACTGGGATTGGGATAAAGAACCGGCTCATTTTGAGAGGCTATTTGATCCTCTGCAGAAACGGTAAACTCTACTTCCACCGTTCTTGAAACAGGTCCGCACTCTCCAAATGCAGTAACTACAAATGTTACGAGACCTTCTCCGGGATTTCCTATGTACGTGAGGCGATTTCCGATAAATTGAAACCCGCGATTGGATTCCCACAAAATAGAGTCTGCTCCTACGCTCTGAGACACTAATTCAATAGTGTTGCCCGTGCGTTCCCAAATCACATCCAGCTGAACGCCTTCGATGGGGCGAATGGTGTCCTCTGTAATGCGCGTGTAGAAATCATTAGAGACCAGAGAGACGATAGGCTGAGGAGCTGACCCTTGCAACTGATAATCAATAGATTCTCCGAGAACCTTTGTGGATTCATTGGGTACGATCCACTCGGACAGATAGGTGAATGGTCCATCGATTTGCGCGCTAAGCTGCGCTACACTGTCTCTGCAAACAGGCGTAGGATTCACATCAATATTCACATCGTGGATGTAGGATTCATTTTCTACAATTGCGGGTCGGTTTAACCAGATGTTGTTCCCATATCCGTTAAGAGACCTAAACGAAATAATCATTTGGCGATCAGCCAGGTGGCCGATGGGAATCCGGGCATCGGACCAATCACTGTAACTCGCCGGCTGAAAGGCTTCAAACCCCACATCGGCTGTGGCCATAGATTCTCCTCCATTCACCCAAAGCGTGTCTATTATGGAAAGATCACACGGATCGAGCGCATAAACAAACAAAGAGTCTGGAGCCAGGTTGAATGCCGAGTAGGCATACTCAAAAATGAGCTCCGCCTCCGTCCAGGAACTATCCAGACGAAGGACTGGAGAAAGAAACTCATCCACTTCACCAACGGCTTCATAAAAATAATTACCCATCACCAACGCGTAGGCATCATCCTGACGTTTATCCGTGGATTCGAAGGTCCTCCAGCTCATTTCTTCATCCGTAGATAAAATCTGTGTCCCGGCGGGAAGTCCATCCTGACTAAATGTCAAATTCATTGTGGGTTGGATATCATCTTCGGATAAAAACCGAACAGGGAAGTCTTGAGTCAGGGAGTCATTCCAAA
>CAZVFU010000058.1:0-14254 GCA_964626595.1 uncultured Saprospiraceae bacterium | reverse complement strand
GATTCATGAACCGTTATAGACGTCTATAACCGTTCCGAACGGCTAATCCTCTATACCTGCTGACAATCATACAAATACACATTGCTATTTATTTTCTTTTAGCTCTTCAAGATATTCCTAACTTGCTGGGAGTGTTACCTTTTTCCCCGCCAGGGATAGAAGCGATAGGGCCGGGCCGGATAGCCGTAAATCCCCCAAGTGGCTATCGGCCACCTGGGGGATGGCAGCCGTATGGCGAGGAGGTGACCGAAAGGAAACCCTACACAGCCATAGTGTCATTACCACTGCATATATACCAATCAAATCTTAATGCTTTTTTCGTATAGCTAAGTTGCTTCCCAGACGCAGAGCTGATTCATAGTGGTGAGTGGAGTCACCACCAGCCGAAGCTAAACTTCTAAGCTCCTTTTTCGCGTCTAGATCTGTACAAAAATCTATTGTGAATTGCCTATACCTATCCAGTGGTAATGACACTACGGATGCCGGCCAGCCGGCCCGGCACTACAAGCGGATAGCCCGGCCCATGGCTGCCCACCGGGTAGCCATGGGGGTGGCCCCAAAAGAACCTATCTAAGGCAAATCTCGACACCTTATTTGATTCTAATTCCCCAGTGAGTATGCTTGAAATAGCTGAGCTGACTTTTTATCCATTGCCGGATCGGGGAGAATGGGGCAACCACTACAACATTTTGGACGGGTAGGGCGTTCGAGACTTTGTTTATTCTTGCTACATTTGCAGGACAAAAATAAAAATATATATATGGCTCAATCAGGAACGGATAAGGTGGCGCAGGTAGATCAATTGGCGGAAAAATATAAGGAACTTCGCAAGGAGATTGGAAAAGTAATCATTGGACAGGAAGACGTGGTCGAGGCGGTTCTGATATCCTTGTTTAGTAATGGACACAGTCTGCTGGTAGGGGTGCCGGGACTGGCCAAAACTCTTTTGGTAAGTACGATTTCTGAGGTGCTGGATCTGAACTTTAAACGTATTCAGTTTACGCCGGATTTGATGCCTTCAGATATTACCGGGGCTGAAATTTTGGATGATACGCGAAAGTTTACTTTTAATAAAGGCCCTCTTTTTGCCAATATCGTATTGGCAGATGAGATCAACCGAACGCCCCCTAAAACGCAAGCGGCGCTTCTCGAAGCAATGCAGGAACGCGCCGCGACAGTGGCAGGCCATAAATATGATATGCCAAAACCGTTCTTTGTACTAGCTACCCAAAATCCCATTGAACAGGAGGGGACCTACCCCTTGCCGGAAGCTCAGTTGGACCGTTTTATGTTTAATATTCCCCTGGACTACCCATCCTACCAACAAGAGTTGGATGTGGTGCGGGCGACGACGACCGATATATCTGCCAAGGTGAATCAAGTGCTATCGGCTCAGCAAATCATGGACTTCCAACACTTAGTCCGGCAAATTCCGATTTCAGACAATGTGCTGGAGTACGCCGTAAAATTGGCGTCGCAAACCCGACCGGGTGGTGAACTGGCGCCCGACCGGATAACGGAATACCTTTCCTGGGGTGCGGGACCAAGAGCCTCTCAGTATTTAGTGCTGGGGGCAAAATGTCATGCCGCAATTCACGGAAACTATGCGCCGGATATTGAAAATGTGCGGGCGATTGCCTCCTACGTGCTGCGACACCGAATCGTCCGAAATTATAAAGCCGATGCCGAGGGTATTTCTGAAGAGCAACTGATCAGAGAACTTTTGTAAAATAAACATGGGACTCTATACACCAAAGTCGAGTCCAATTGCATCTCTACACAAATGAGGTCTATTATGATACGTGGGTTTGTGTTTTGGCTTGGGGCAATCCTTTTGCTCGCATCGGCTTGTGGTGGTGACTTTGCAGAGCGCATGGCACCCAAGAAGACGTCTTTTGGTCCTTTAAATCAAATGGTGGTTGTGGCTGACCCGAATGTATGGGCAGAAATGCGCGATACAGTCTACTACATGTTTGCCGCGCCCTATCCCATCCTTCCCCAACCGGAACCTCTTTTCGATCTTGTTCATTTTAGTCCGGCAGATATTGCTGAAAAATCCGCGCGCCGGCAATTGCGAACATATCTGATTTTAGTGGACGGCTCTGATACAACGAGCCGAAATTACCGAATGGCACGTGCAGACCTGCCTGAAGTCCGGGCTGAAGGATTGGAAAAGGATATGGTGATAAAAATAGCTCGGGATAAATGGGCAAAAAAGCAGATTCTCGTCTATGTCGTGGGTAAGGATATGAACTACATCGAGACCGCACTGGCCCGAAATCATGGTAAGATCATTGATCGCATTCGAGATTTTGAAGCAAGTCCGAGAGGAGCTCAGGTATATATGGGCGGCCAGAATAAATCGCTGTCCCGAATGATTCTGGACAGCCTGGGCGTAGGCATGGAATGGCCCAAATCGGCACAGGCGGCGCGGGTAAACAGTAAGGTAGCCTGGGTGCGAATGGAAACAGACAAAAGTTCTTCCTCTGTAGTTATCACCTCTATTCCTTACGAAGATCCTCAGCAATTATCAAAAGAGGCAATGATCGAAAAACGAGACGAAATTATGGAACGCCATGTTCGCTCAGGCACCCCGGGCTCAGATATGGTAGTAAATAACGAAGACTTGCCTCTGTTATATCGCAACATCGATCTTGGAGGCTATAACGCATATGAGATCCGAGGGGTATGGGAAATGACAAATGACTTTATGGGTGGTCCTTTTGTGAGCTATTTTGTGCTCTCGGATAATTTAGAATCTATCTATATTGTCGATTTATTTGTCTACGCTCCCGGTGAAGAAAAACGCGAATACCTGCAAGAACTGGAGCATATAGCCCGTTCGATTGAAATTCTCCAGATAGAGAAGTAGTGCCATTTCACCTCCTTACAAAAGAATGACAGCGAAAAATCATCGATTTCCTATTTTTGTGTTCTACTAACAGATATGTTACAAGGATATAAAGTCATCACAGTTACACACAAATCTATCGACGTGGGCGATTTAGGGGCCTATGTTGTGCCCGCAGCCGATGGCAGTGTATTTCCTGTATTGAACAAAGCGAAAAAGCACTTTGACGTTGAGGAAATGATGTATTTGCAGACATGTAACCGTATCATGTTTGTTTTGTTCGATAAAAATATTCATCGTCTGCCCAAAGCACGTGATTTATTTTCATTCTTTCATCCCGAAAAAGATAGCTCCTTCTACAAGCAGCTAAATTCATCCTACAAGGAATTTACTGATTTGCAGGCGATTGAACACGTTTTTAGCGTGGCTGCCTCCGTGGATTCACTGGTGGTGGGCGAGCGCGAAATCCTTAGACAATTGCGATCCGCATACGACGAATGTCAGGTGGAGGGTTTGACGGGTGATTCGATTCGGTTGTTAATGAGATACGCCATAGAATCTGCGAAGAAAGTATATAACTATACACGCATCGGCGAAAAGTCCATTTCGGTGGCCTCTCTAGCCTCCAGTATGTTGTTCGAAAAAGGTTTGACTCCTGCCGACCCTGTAGTTTTGGTAGGCGCCGGAGAGACCAATACCATCATCGCTAAGGTGTTAAAGAAAAAAGGATATGGTGATGTGACGGTCTTCAACCGTTCACTTCCCAAAGCACAGTTTCTGGCGAAATTGACCGGAGGACAGGCATTCACACTGGACCAATTACCGGCTTACAGCCGCCCCTGGAAAGCTCTCATCGTTTGTACCTCAGCCCAGGAAGCGATCATTACGGGAGACATCTACGATGCGCTTGAGAAGCAAAACGATGCATACTCGCATAAATTTGTACTCGACCTGGGAATTCCAAAAAACGTAGCTTCCGAAGTTATTCAAAACCCAAATCTTACATATATCGAGATCGAAGGGGTGAGGTCCAAAGCCGAGGAGCATCTGGCTTTTCGCCAACAGGAAGTCAAAGAGGCTGTGAAAATTATACATTCCTACGGGAAGGAATTTATGAAAGCTTTTCAGCAACGGCAAATTGAAAAATCACTAAGCTCTCTTCCCACAGCTATCAACGAGGTGAAAGAGCGCGCGATTAATGAGGTGTTTAAGAAGGATATCAGCGAACTCGATGATCACTCTCGGGCTGTCATTATGGAGATGATGGACTATATGGAACGCAAATGCGTCGGTGTGCCTATGAAAATGGCCAAAACCTCTGTGTAAGGGGTAATCCTTTATTTTTTTGGGCGATCCCCTCGTCCTCGACATCGCTGCGCGATCGTCGGGACGGTGGCGCTACGCTTCAGGCTATCGGTCCGCCTACCCAACGAGTTGGGTGCCGGACACACGGCAGCCCAGCCTGCTCATGAGCAAATATGTTTCCCCCGTGCAGGCTGGGCTCTTGCCGTGTCCTTGCGCATCGCTATCGCGGAGTTTTCGGCTATCAATGACTCTGTGCCATGCCCTACATTTTATTTTCATTCAGCTGGTCCTCTCTTTTAGATGAAGATGAACCCATTATTGCATTTAGGAAATTAGACCAAAGCTTCCGGACAGGTTCCTCTCAGCGGTCATTCATTTTTTGTATATTTCTAAAATTATTTCACCATATTTTCTTTCGGATGAAAAAGATAATTTTCCTCTTACTCTCAGTTCTTATTATAGTTCCATTTAGTTGTCAGGATAGATCAGATTCAGAAGTAAGCAAGGAAGACTCCATGCATTTTGAAGCCCGGAATTACTTTTCAGCCTTTACTCAGGGTATGATCAAGCCTAATGATGATATTGTATTCCGAACTCTAAAACCTCTTACGGCAGATACTTTAGAATTGCGGGCTGGAATTTCAGTAACTCCAGAATTCGAATTCGATATTTACATCGACTCCGTGCGTGGAGATGTGGTTATGAATCCCTTAGAATCCCTTGAAAGGGGAGAGACTTACTCTATATCCGTCGATTTAGACCAGTGGTTTTCTGTTCGAAATTCAAAAGCGCTTAATATTGAAGTCACTGTTTTTGACCAACACCTGGATGTCTCGCGTAAAGGATTATTGCTGAAGGGCAACCAAAGGTTTTTGGAAGTGGATGTGTTTACCTCCTTGCCGGAGTCCCCTAAGGCCATAAAATCCCTTTTTACTTATTCAGCGCAAAAAATCGAACTTACCCAGGTGAATGATTTGCACTATTTGGCTCGTATACTAGTCAATGATAATAAGTTAGAGAGTATTCCCTGGGACGGAGAAGGGGTGAACTCCAAAGAAAAGGGTGAGGTCATCGTATATCAATTCGACCCGGAAGTCTTCGAAGTCGTCAATACTCACTATAATCGAAAAAACAAGCACTTTAAAGTTTATTTTTCACAAGCGATTGATCCGGAACAGGACAAGACCGGGTTCATTACATTGGGTCAGGAGGCAGCCACTTTTGACATTCAGAACAATGTGCTGACAGTCTATATTACCAGTCAGTCCAGGGAAGACCAAACTTTGAATGTCGATCGATCTTTGCAGTCGGAAACCGGAGTAAAGCTTCAATCTGCACTGAGCTATCAGATAGAAATTCAATTGGTAAAACCTGCAGTACAATGGTTGGCGGAAGGGACTTATCTGCCCAGCTCAGGTGACTTTAATTTACCTATCAAAGCCAAAGGACTGAAATCTATCCATGTTCAAGTTGTAGAAATTCCATCTAAAAATGCAACTCGTTTTGTTTCCTGGAATCAACTATCCAATGTCGACCTTCATGAAATCAGGCGGTATGGACGACTTAAACTCAGCCGGGATTTTCAACTAACCACTAATGACTCTCAAGCCGAACAATGGGCAGAATATGGCCTGGATTTATCTGAGCTTTTTGATCGGCAAAGGGGTATGGTCTACACTATTATGCTATCCTATGAACCATCAAATACGATCCTCGAATGTCTTGATTCTGAAATAATGGATAAAGAAACGAAGCAGGTGACAACTGCTTTTTTCGATAGAGTTCAAAGAGGTTATTATCACAACAATTATTATCAGGGATCCCGCTACTACTGGAGAGGGTTTGACTATAAAGAGCGCAATAACCCATGTCATATCAGCTATTACATGGAACGCTCTGCCATCATAAAGAATATTCAATGCACAAATGTCTTCCCTATTATTAAGCGAGCTCAAGATGATTGGATCGTGGCCATTAAGGACCTCATGACAGAAAATTTGACGTCAAATGCAGAGGTAGAGCTACT
Source organism: uncultured Saprospiraceae bacterium (assembly GCA_964626595.1). Taxonomy (GTDB): domain Bacteria; phylum Bacteroidota; class Bacteroidia; order Chitinophagales; family Saprospiraceae; genus JAWLFI01. The sequence goes on along the minus strand of CAZVFU010000058.1, from coordinate 8,072 downwards.
CAACTTACAAGGCATACCGATCGCCTCCGGTTCGACCTCATCCAATGGGGTCGCTCGTTTCAGTGACTTGAATCAAACTCCACATGCATTAAAAGTAGCTCATGACGACGTGACTTCTCATTATAATATAAATCCGGCGGCGGCTTTATCACTAACAGAGTTCGATGTGAGCAGTGAGGTGAAGGATATTGACAATCGGATTTTCGCTTATACAGAAAGGGACATTTGGCGGCCGGGAGATAGTATCTATCTGGATGTCATGCTCAATCATGCTAAGTTCGAATTTGAGCCTGATCTCCCCCTAAGTGTGCGCTTTTTTAATCCCAAAGGGGTTCAACACTCTAAAATGGTACAACCGGTCACTGAAAAAGCAATCTATAGTTTTCCTTTGAGTACAAATTTAGATGCCCCCACCGGGTTTTGGAAGGTCGAAATACAGGTGGGACCACACAGAAAGCAAAAGTCTATCCGCATAGAAACGATACGTCCCAATGTAGTAGACATTCAATTTGAGTTTCCGAATGAGGAGGATGAATGGATATTTGAGGACCAGTTCCGGGGCGAAGTGGCTGTAGATTATCTGGCAGGTTATCCGCTGAAGGGAGGCAATGTGAATTTGAGTTCGAATATGCGGGCAATGGCTTCTCCTTTTTCCGGTTTTAAAAACTATCGTTTTCTACCTTACAAGAAAAACTACTCGAGGCAAATCCCAGAGTTTTTGAAAGTAACTACAGATGAGAAAGGTCGGGCTTCATTTGACGAGGATCGCAGTTTCAAGTCTATGGATGGGGTGTTCAGACTTCTTTTGGATTGTAAGATTGATCTTCCCGGCGGTGGACTCAATACCATGACACGCACATTTATGGTGTCTCCCTTTGAAAGCTATGTGGGCATTCAAAAAGCGTCCGGTCGGGGATGGCGAGGCTCGTTCAATTACGATGAAAAACCCGGAATCAATTTGGTGCATCTCGATCAAAAGGGAAACTTCAAAAAAGGAACAACTGAGGCTTCCCTTTATGTCTATAAATTCAGCAAAGACTGGTGGTATGACAGATATCGCCTGTCGCGCGGACACAATTATCACTCAGGTATTAAAAGAGAGCTCGTTCACGAAGCTAAAATTAAATTTGTCGATGGAAAGTACGCATTTACTCACGATAAGGATAAATGGGGATCGGGTAGTTTTAAGATCGTACTCAAGGACCCGGAGTCCGATCATAGAGCCGAATATAAATACCACAATGTCAGCTCACGCTCTTATGCTTCTCAGGTCAATCCACAGGTTCTCGAATTACAAACGGACACCAACACCTATACTACGGGGCAGAATATGAAGGTGACTTTGCCCACGATCCCTAAAGCCAAAGCATTAATTAGCATTGAAACCGGGAGTAAAGTTCATGACATCTTCTGGGCTGATTTAAATGGGGAGCCCATAGATTTGAAAGTGAAACGGGAGTGGACCCCCAATGTCTTTTTATCGGTTCATGTGGTGCAAAATTACGGGCAGACCCATAATGACCGACCCATGCGAATGTACGGAGTGAAAAAGATCAAAATCAACACCCTCGAAGGCGACCTTCAGCCCGATATAAAGGGACCCGACAAAGCCAGACCCAATTCTACGCTGAAATTGCAGATTTCAGAGAAGGAGAATCGACCCATGGAATACACCATAGCGATTGTGGATCAAGGCCTACTCAATATTACCGGATATAAAACTCCGAATCCAAGGGCTCATTTTAATAAATTGATGGCATTGAGGGTAAAGACATGGGATATTTTCAAACAGCTCATCCACTACATGAACCCCTCATTTGCCGGAATTCTCAGCATCGGAGGTGATGAAGCCCTGAACAAGTTATTGGATGAATCGGCCGATTTTAATCGTTTTGAACCTGTTGTTTTTCATCAAGGCCCCTTCAAAATCAAGGCAGGAGGTACTAAAGAGCATTCTTTTGAGATTCCAAACTACATTGGGAAAGTCAAGGTCATGGTAGTTGCGGTCGGACGAGACCGGTATGGCCATGCAGATAAGGAAGTAAGAATTGCCAGTCCGCTTATGATCCAGAGTCAACTGCCCCGCGCATTGAATGTGTCAGATAAAGTTATTGCGCCTATTACTCTATTTAGGGATGAGGATGAAGTCAAATCTGTTCAAGTCGATTTAAAAAGTGAGAATAACAAGGTCAAATTTGAATCTAGCCGTATTACTGCTTCGTTTGATTCCGGCGATCAACTGACCACTCAGGTTCCGATTACCGTAATGGATAAGGCGGGCACAGCGGAGTTAAATTTCCTGGCCACTTCTGGAAAACACAAAAGCAAAGAGGAAACAAAGATCTTTGTGAATTACCCCAATTCTTACGCTTCGGAAAGCGAGTATTTCGAAATTGAACCCGGGGATTCCAAGACTATAGACCTAAGCTGTTTTGGCTTTAGGGAAACCCAACATCTGGACATGGTGGTTTCTGGTTCTATGATGCCAGATTTTGTTTCCTATTACGAAAGCCTTTTGGAGTATCCCCATGGGTGTTTGGAGCAATTAACTTCGAAAGGATATGCTTTGTTATATTTGGATAAGATAGTGCAGCTAAGCCCGTCGGAGCGATTAAAATCAGTGGATTACCTGGACGCGACTATTCTGAAAATTCAGTCTTACCAAACTAGTAGCGGTCGGTTCAATTACTGGCGAGGATCCTATTATAGTATATGGGCAGATCTTTATGCAGGACTCTTTTTACATGAGGCACAATCTGCGAGCCGCACTGTTTCTGAGGAAGCCATTCGACGATGGGTGAACCACAACATTTCGAAGGCGAACGCATGGCGGATAGAGGGAACAATGACAAATAGATATTGGGTAAGGAGAGAAGAAAATGTGCAGGCCTATCGATTGTATGTCTTGGCTAAGGCGGGACATGCTCAGAAAGGAGCCATGAACCGTTTTAGATCTCGCAAGGGTTTGACAACCTTGGCCACGGCTTATTTGGCCGGAGCATATGGTCATGCGGGCTTTCCTGAGGTAGGTAGGGGGCTGTTGAAAACCGCTCTTCAGAAGGTAGGGGAAAGTAGTAATTATTATTATTGGGGTTCCTCTATGAGGAATCGGGCAGTGATTATTGCCTTGGGTTCAGAATTGTTTCCTGACTTGATCACCAGAAGATTTTACCAACACTGGGTGGAGGATGTTGATAAAAAACGGTGGGTAAGCACACAAGAAATGGGACAGGCTTTTAGAGCTTGCTATCGGTATTTAGGAGAGGGAAATGCCTTAGCGGATGAGGTTGACTTTGAACTTCAATCTGATCAATACAATCAAAGGCACAAATTAAAAGTCGCAGGCAGCAAGCGTTTTGCCTGGAAAAGCAATGAAGTGAACGGAGAGGCAAATGTGATCAATCATGGCAAATCAAGGCTCTATTTGCGGCGGATTGAACGTGCCATCCCTACCGAGCTCTATGAACCTGCTCAGTCCAGTAGCCTTTCTCTCAATGTTTCTTATCATACCCCATATCGTTCAGGTAATGCGCCGGACCTACTGGAGCAAGGTGAGGAAGTCATTATCAGAGTCGAAGTGCGAAATGAATCGAATGTGAATCTGGACTACATGGCTCTTACGGTAAAGTCACCATCGGGTTGGGAGCTATTGAATCCAAGAATTTTGAATACAGCGGATGTGCAGTCAAACGCCTACAATAACTTCACCTTTCAGGATTTTCGGGACGATAAGGTTTACACTTATTTTAAGTTAAATAAAAATGGACCAGAGAGTTCCAGGGTGTTTAGTTTCAAGGCCCGCGCCCAATTGTTGGGAGATTATTACCTTCCTTCAGTCCGTGCGGCTGACATGTACGATTTGGATGTATTTGCCACAACCGCTGCTAAGAGAGTTACAGTAAAATGATCGTCTCTCGAACACATATGATATGGGCTGCCTTTCTTTTTGCTCTGGCATTCATTTTGGCTATCCTGATCATTCCTATTCCCGATGATAGCCAAGAATACAGTCATGTTCTGTATGACCGTCACGGAAGTTTACTCGCCGCCCAGATTGCCTCTGATCATCAGTGGAGGTTTCCCACCAAAGAGGCTTTGCCTGATCAGTTCAGTACATGTATTCGATATTATGAAGACGAATACTTTCATTGGCATCCCGGCATCAATCCAGTATCTGGAGTCAAGGCCTTGTGGATAAACTTAAAAGAAGGGCAAATCGTTCGTGGCGCTAGTACTTTGAGTATGCAGGTTATGCGGATGTACAGAGGTAATCGACGCCGGAACTTGTGGCAAAAAATGATCGAAAGTTTAGGAGCACTTAAGCTTGAGTTTATGCACTCTAAGGAGGAGATTTTGCAAATATGGGCTGGGTTGGCACCTTTTGGCGGTAATACAGTTGGCGCTTCTACGGCGGCCTGGCGCTATTTTCAGCGAGATCTCAATAATCTGTCGCTTGCAGAATATGCCACTTTGGCCGTTCTCCCTAACTCTCCAGCCACTGTACACCTTTCACGCAATACCGCATTGCTGAAGCAAAGGCGCAACTTTTTATTGAAGAAGTTGTGGAAGAAAGGAGTTATTTCGAAAATAGACTACCGTCTTTCCCGTGATGAGGAGGTCCCACGTTTTCAATCCGACCTTCCTCTTACAGCCTGGCACACCCTGCAGTTTTGTCAAGCGCAGGACCAAGATGCTTTCGAATTTCATTCCACCTTAGACCTCCACCTTCAAACAGCTGTCCAGTCGATTGTAGATGAATTTTCGCAAGTGTATCAGCAAGATGGGATTGATAACTCAGCTGCTCTGGTGATCGATAATAAAAACAATGAAGTCCTTGCTTATGTCGGGAACTCTGCTGACAGAAATGGAAATAGCCGTTACGTGGATTGCATTCAAGCGCCCAGATCATTTGGCAGCCTACTCAAACCTTTCCTGTATGCCTATGCGCTTGATCAGGGATATTTCATGCCGCACGAATTGATTAAGGATATTCCCACAAATATTCAAGGGTTCTCACCTAAAAACTTTGACCGAAAATACCGGGGGTGGGTGAATTTCGATCAAATGGTTAGTCAGTCTTTAAATGTCCCGGCTGTTCGGGCATTGAATTATGTGGGTATGGAGTCCTTCCATGCTTTATTAAAAAACCACCTGGGCCTAAAATACCTAAACTCCAATGCTCATTATCATGGATTGAGCCTCATACTCGGCGGAGCAGAAGCAAGTATGTGGGAGTTGGCCCGCCTTTACAAGGGACTGGCTTTGAATCAAAACGATGAAAGGGAGCCCTTTGGCAAGCTCCGCTTTTTGTCTCAAGATTCAAGCTCCCGATCAAATGCCTCCTTCGCTTTTGATCCCATAGCCGTTGACCATAGTCTGGAAGCCATGGCTTCTGTAGAGCGTCCGATTGAAGAGCAGCACTTTATTAAGTATGGAGGGACTCCTATTTCATGGAAAACAGGCACAAGTTACGGTCATCGGGATGCCTGGGCCATTGGCACCAGCCCGGAATATACTGTAGCCGTTTGGGTAGGCAATGAGGATGGGATAGGAGTCTATGATCTGACAGGAGCTCAAAAGGCCGCTCCCGTTTTATTTCGGATTTTTGCATCTCTGCCCGCAGTAACGGATTTCCCGGATCTTCATGCCCGCTCCTATTTGTCGGCTTGTCTTGAAACAGGTCGGCTCAAGGGACCTCTTTGTAGAAATGGGCAGCTGGTGTCCATATCCGACCACTTTCATCATTTAAGACAGTGCCATTCACATGAAATTTCAGCCACTCACCCGGGACCATCTGATACAGTACTCAATATGGATCCGGTAGCAAATTACTATTATCAAAAACACTACGGACAACTGATGAACAGTGATAAAGTGGACAGGACCTTCATCAATAGCCCGGTCCAGTTGAGAATAATATATCCTACCCCTGAACGAGTGATTTTCATTCCTAAAAAATTGGATCAAATGACATCGCATGTTAAAGTAGCGGCCAACTCTTCTGATCTCAATGACAAACTCTTTTGGTACATCAATGGTCGTTTCCACAGTGCCACTTCAGGTTTGCACGAATTAGATTTAGATCTTCCAGTAGGGTCTCATCAGTTGTATGTTGTCAATCAGTCGGGTCAGGAGGACGAAGTGCAGTTTGAGGTTGTGAAGCGAGATAAATCGTGATCCATTTTAACTAAGCTGGAATCTATCTGGAGAGGTATTCTTTATTGGGATTTCGGCGGAGAGACCTGAGTAGCATTTAATTAATGTGCGGCGCTCCCTATGTATTTTAGATGGAATAGGCCCTCAAATTCGCTACTTGTTTAGAATTGTTTTAAAAACCATGGAACGCTTTAGGCTTTTTTTTACACTTATATATAGTTAGTTAATGAGTTGAATTTTATTTTATGTTAGTTAAGACTTATGCCAGTGCTGTTTTTGGAGTAGATGCCCGCACTATTACCGTTGAAGTGAATATTGGAGGGCCATTGGCCCCTAATCAGAATGCTTATGCACTGGTCGGATTGCCGGATAATGCGGTAAAAGAAGGATACCAGCGCATGGAATCTGCCGTGACAAATATTGGATTTAAGTTTCCCCGCCGAAAGGTCATCGTTAATTTGGCGCCGGCAGATATTCGTAAGGAGGGCTCAGCTTTTGATCTGCCCATTGCTTTAGGCGTACTGTCCGCGAGCAGGCTGATTGGACCTGCGGAATTGTCGGAGTTTGTCATAATGGGTGAATTGTCTCTCGATGGTTCTCTTCGCCCTATACGAGGTGCGCTTCCCATCGCCATCCAGGCCCAAAAGGAGGGTTTTAAGGGGATTATACTTCCAAAAGCTAATTCCAAAGAGGCCGCCATAGTCAATGGGCTGGATGTATATGGGGTTGAGGACTTGCAAGAGGCTATTTCAGTTGTGCAGGCTCCCGAACAACACGACCGGGTCGAGGTAGAAACGCGAACTATTTTCCTTCAACAGAAAAAAGAAAATGACTTAGACTTTTGCGATGTAAAGGGGCAGGAGAAAATCAAGCGGGCCATGGAAATTGCCGCTGCCGGGGGGCACAACGTAATTCTGATCGGTCCACCCGGGGCCGGAAAGACGATGCTCGCCAGACGACTTCCCACCATTTTACCGCCATTAAGTTTAGTAGAAGCATTAGAGACCACTAAAATCCATTCGGTTTCGGGTTTACTGCCCGAAGATACGGCACTGATGCCGCAGCGCCCCTTTCGCTCGCCGCATCACACCATTAGTAATGTTGCTTTGGTAGGGGGTGGATCCAATCCCCTGCCGGGAGAAATCTCATTAGCCCATAATGGGGTTTTATTTTTAGATGAGCTGCCTGAATTTCAGCGGCAGGTTTTGGAAGTTCTCAGGCAGCCCATGGAAGAGCGTCGAGTGACCATTTCTCGTGCTAAAATAACGGTTGACTATCCGGCGAGTTTTATGCTTATTGCTTCGATGAATCCGTGTCCATGTGGGTTTTATAATCATCCGGAGAAGGAATGTATGTGCGGGCCGGGTGAGGTAAAGCGATACTTGAATAAAATCTCCGGTCCACTTCTGGATCGGATTGATCTGCATGTTGAAGTAACTCCGGTTTCTTATGATGAACTTTCGGATTTTAAGCCGGCTAAGGAAAAGTCAGCGGATATTCGCGAGCGCGTACAGTTGGCTAGAGAACAACAATCATCGCGCTTTGAAGGTATGTCTATTTACAGTAATGCGCAAATGCCAAGTCATATTGTCCGCCAAAGCTGTATACTGAATTCAGATAGCTCTGCTCTATTAAAGCGAGCGATGGAGCAATTACAGTTATCTGCCCGCGCTTACGATCGAATTGTGAAGGTGGCCCGAACGATTGCTGATTTAGCAGGAGAGCAGAATATCGAGAGTGCACATATCGCTGAAGCCATTCAATATCGGAATCTGGATCGATCCGGTTGGGCTGGGTAGAGGGTGTTTTATCTTTCGTTTCCGTTTTTCAATGGAGCCCGCTGGCTTTGATGAGTGTTTCATAGAAAATGATCGTTCTAAGAGTGAATCAGCGCCCGGAGGGCGCAAGCGCCAGGG
>CAZVFU010000057.1:0-14277 GCA_964626595.1 uncultured Saprospiraceae bacterium | reverse complement strand
GGTGAGCGAAGCGTCGCCCTGAGAGCAGCCGAAGGGCCGAACCAAGCGGAGCTGACCCATAAGTCCAGTACGCTACAGCCTCAAGTCGTCCATCCATTGATGTGCGAACGATGATAAAGGCCTCCAACACCCCAAAACGCTAGCCAGATACCTTGCCTTTCCCGGCTTAGGCCGCAATAAAATCCCTCGCGACCGTCTTTTATTTCTGTATCAGCAGTTCTTTAGCAAGTTTGTTTTCTAGATAGTTGGCGATAATGAGGTACTGGCCCGCAGGAATGCCCACCAGAGAGATTCGACGGTTTTCCTTTCCATGCATTTGACCCTGATACACGGCATGCCCGTTTAGGGCGAAAATACCAATATCATACAGGTGATTGCCGCCCTTCTGAATTTCCACCATGAGGTGATCTGAGGCGGGGTTGGGGTATATCCGTAGCTCTGCTTCAGGGTCTAAGTGAACATGCTGGTAAGATACCGTGGATTCGATTTCATAGGTTCTTCCGTTTACGGGTTCTGCAGCCTCTACCAGCGCGGCCAGGGTGGCCTGAACCACTTGGGACATAAAGGTGTAATTCAATTTTTCCCAGGTATCCTCCGGCGTATGGTAGTTGAGATTGCGGAAATTCGCGCCATCGGTAAGCATTAAGGCCGGGTATCCGCCGTCCCAAAATGAGGCGTGGTCGCTTCGTCGCAGGTCGGGAGTGATGCTGCCATTGCCCGGGACGGCCAGCGAAAGAACTCTGAGATTCGGCACATAGTTTTCAGCGGCGAGGTCCAATCGTTCGATCAAATCGGCCGAGGCCTCATTTCCCACATTGGTTAGAAAATTACCCCGAAAATCGTCATTTGCCACGTCTTGAGCCACCTCCGGAAATAGTATATCAAAACCAGAGGGAAGCGTTTGCGAGTTGGGTTCATCACTGTAAAAGCCGATCATTTCAAAATTGAAAACCCCCTCGATTTCTTCATTATTTCGAATCCCTGTGTTCACATACCGATTACTGCCGACCAATCCTTGCTCCTCAAAGTCAAAAGCGATAAAGTTTATGGACTCTTTGAACTGCACATCGTCCAGTATGTCGAGACACTCCAATATCCCAACAATAGCAGAGCCATTATCGTCCGCACCCGGACTGTCGCCGACCGTATCGTAATGCCCATCCAGAACCCATACTTGATTGGCGTTTTCCAGTCCCGGCTTTTTACCAATGATATTCACGCCTTCGGTTCCGGAGAAGGTGAAGTTATTAAAGTAGGTCTGTAGTCCGGCCCCTTCGAAGTGGGACTGTATCGTATCCCGGAATGCCTGCAGTCCTTGTGGGTTTTGCAGATAGTGTTTTATGCCCTGGTATGAAGCTAAGCGGTCCTGTAAGCGCTGGCTGTCAACCTGATTGACTAAGGATTGCACATCAATCGGGTGGTCGTCCCAAACGGATAGCTGAAAAGATAGCGTCCGGGGGTCCAAAGCCGAAGGATAGGCCCAGGTGATTTGCCGCGTTCCGGATCCCACATTCTCTCCCCAGTCCCCTGAAAGCCCTTCATCCGGAATATAAAAATACTCTTCATCCTCCGAGACCCTTAAATACACTGAAATCTGGTCTCCCTCCTGATCATTTACCGCATAATCAACGGAAATGGTTTCGTCGGCAGCATTGACGCTCATTTGAATCTGATCCACAGTGGGGGGCTCGTTTTGAGCAGTCAGGCTTACAGATGCAAGGAAAAGAAAACAAAAGGAAGTTAAAACATCAGACATGAGGAGGGTTTTTAAATTATAGGGCAGCCGTTTACTTTTTGTAAAAAGCTTTCATCCGGCGCATTTACCCCTAATTTTACTTTGCGCTTTTGTAAAAATAAGGAATAAATAGTACTTAACAGATACTGGGGGGCTTTTTGGTGACCCTTATCACTTTCTTTTCCCAAAAGGTATGATAGCTTTGTAGTCACCAACGTCTGAATACTATGAGTTTTACATCGGATATTTTCGAAAAGAATAAAAAATGGCTTGAGGAGCGTCTCCATGAGGATGAACACTACTTTGACAGCTTGGCTCAAGGTCAAAAACCGGAGATTCTTTGGATTGGCTGTGCGGATAGTCGGGTGCCTTCGGCGACGATCACCGGCACTTCGCCGGGTGAGGTTTTTGTCCATCGAAATATTGCCAATCTGGTCGTACATACAGACCTCAACCTCATGAGCGTATTGTCCTATGCCGTGAACCAATTGAAGGTTCCGCACATCGTCGTTTGCGGTCACTATGGCTGCGGCGGGGTCTCTGCTGCAATGGGAAAAGATGATCTGGGTATGCTCAATCGCTGGATATTAAATATCCGAGACGTTTACAGACTGCACAAAGAAACGCTGGACCAGATTCGAAATCAGGAGGATCGGCTCAACTTACTCATTGAACTCAACGTCAAAGAACAAGTCACTAATCTCGCTGAGACTGCGATTATTCAAAGTGCCTGGGACAAAGGCCAGTCGTGCACCATTCACGGCTGGGTCTACGATATGCAATCGGGCCTACTCAAAGACCTGGACTGCAGCATGTCGGATACTTCATATTTGGATGAGCTGTACAAGTTTGATTTTAAACATGTAAAAGAAGAGGAGGGCTAATTCTAAGTTCTTTTTTTGGGGCCTACCCTCGAGTCGGCGGCCATGCCGCCACTCGAGGGTCGCTACGCTTCGCCACTCCGTATTCACTCGGTCCTTCACCCTCGCGATCGCTAGTGTCATTACCACTAAATAAGTATGGAAAAGTTGCAGTAGATTTTTATTCAGATCGAGGCGCGATGAAGGGAGCATATTAGTAGGAAGTTAGATCAAGACGTGATCTATAACGGCATTGGTGGTAATGACACTCGCAGCGATCCTCGGGATTCGGACTCCCGCGCGCCAAAAGGCGCAGCGGGATGGCTGCGCATCGCTAGTCCGGCATTCGCTGTCGGCCTTGTGACCCTTTAAATAAGTAGGCGGCGAATTGAGCGGTCTCTTATTTTTTAATATTTAGAAGAAAAATGATTTTAATTTTTAATTTTTGTCCTGGAAAATGCATGTGTTTTACGCCTTTTGGGCCGAATTTTTCGTTCTGTTATATTTGACTACCATTACACTCAAAAGGGAGAACCGGAGCGTATCATCCACCTTGCACTATTTATAAAAATCGCTCAAGTTCAAGGGGGCACCCCGAAAGTAAGTGATGATTTTATCATATATTATAATTTCACATCCAATCTGTCATGTATGGTTTGATAATAATGCGGTTGAATTTTTTTGAAGTCCCTTATTCTCAAAAATTGCTCTTTTTCGCTTTCCGCCCGTCCAAGGTCGATTGCACCCTGGACTCCCTTTTGATATTCAGCACGAAAGGCGGAGCGATTTTATTCAACTAAAGCTGCAAACAAGGGCCGAATGCTGGCGTTATTCCGGGTGCTTATACACGCTTTCTCTTTTTATCGAAAATATATGGTTTTAAATTGCCGTATTTTGGGCCACAATCGCCTCTTTGTCAGTAACTTATGTTGTTTTACTAAAATAAGGGCGTGATGGCTTTTCAGTTCCATTCTCAGCTCGAGAGAAGCTTTTGACTTGCTATTTGACCGAATTTTCAGTTTTCCGGTCGGGGAGCGGCCTGCTCCATACTATTTTTACTCTTTTCGATATGGTGCGATTATGAAGACCCGATACGTTTTGGGGGAAACCCTGAGGGCATGGATCGTTACTGCCATTTCCTCTTCAGTGGTCTCTTTTCGCAAATTCTCGACTTGCTCCTTGATGTGACCTCCTGAAACCGGAGCTCCCAATTCAGTCTCACTGCCTTTAGCCCAAACGGTTTACTTTCCCTGCTCGACTCTTCGGGCTCGCTGCATGGGGTTCTCCCTGCGATTGCTTTTCTTTTCGAAGAGTTCAAATCGGCTGGGGCTGGTCTTCGGAGGAAAATAGTTGTTTCCTCGTTCCGTATCTGCCGTTTCATAAAAGGGATCTAACTCAATTTGAATCACTTCCTTTTCAGTATGAAACACTTTGGTCACTTTGTCTCGACCCATTTTCCAGATTTCCGCCGGTATGCGAATCACCTCCTCCGTGTCGTCAGCATAATCAAAACGCAAGATCAAGGGCATCACCAGCCCGCCTTTGTTCTCGAAAGTAATGTTGTGGTAATAGTGAGTCTCCTCCATGAAACTCATCTGCTCTTCAGATAAGCTATTCATAAACTCTTTATAGTCTTTTTCATCCTGCGCATCGAAGCGCGGTCCGTTATTTCCGGTGTAAAAATCGACTAAAGCCGTGTCGACCTCGGCATACATCTTATCTTCCTGTGCTTCGTAACGCAGTATGCTAATATTAGGTATGCGGGCCTCACTTTCCAACATATTGGCGTACTCGTCTGCGTCTTGCTTTTCGAGTTTGAAGATTTCCACTTCATCAATCGCGATGTCGACATGCTGATTCGTATAAAACCATCCCCGCCAGAACCAATCGAGGTCTACCGCACTTGCGTCCTCCATCGTTCTGAAAAAGTCAGCCGGGCTGGGGTGCTTAAATTTCCATCGTTCGGAGTACGTTTTAAAGGCGTGGTCAAAAAGCTCTCTTCCCATTACGGTTTCACGAAGAATATTCAAAGCGGTCGCCGGCTTGCCGTAGGCATTATTTCCGAATTGAAAGATACTTTCCGAGTTCGTCATGATGGGAGAAATATTGTCTTTATCACCGCCCATGTAGTAGGTAATTTTGTGGGCCGGCCCTCTTCTGCTGGGATAGTTTCTTTCCCATTGCTGTTCGGTGAGGTACTGCACAAAGGTATTCAGCCCCTCATCCATCCAGGTCCACTGACGCTCATCGGAATTGATGATCATCGGAAAGAAATTGTGGCCCACTTCGTGAATAATCACGCCAATCATACCGTATTTAATGCGGGACGAATAGGTGCCGTCCGCCTCCGGCCGACCGTAATTAAAGCAGATCATGGGATATTCCATACCTATTCGAGCGGCATTGATGGACCAGGCCACCGGATAGGGGTAATCGATGGTGTAGTGAGAGTACCATTTTAGGGTGTGGGCCACCGCTTTCGTGGAGTATTTTTCCCAGAGCGGGTTTCCCTCTTTCGGGTACATCGACATGGCCAGGACGGTTTTGTCATTTATATCGATAGCCATCGCATCCCAGATAAATTTCCTCGAACTGGCAAAAGCAAAGTCACGCACATTCTCGGCAGCAAAGTGCCATGTTTTGGTGTCGGTCGCTTTCGTTTTCTCTCGCTCTTCCGCCTCTTCTTGTGAATAAATAATGATCGGATCGGTATACTCTGTTTTTGCCTTTTCGAGAAGGTCTACCTTTTCTTTGGGTAAAATAGAGCTTGCGTTTTCCAGCGTACCTGTAGCTGAAATTAAATGGTCTGAAGGTGCGGTTATTTTGACATCGTAATTGCCGAAGGGAACGGCAAACTCGCCTCGTCCTAAAAACTGCTTGTGTTGCCAGCCGTTAATGTCGTCGTAGACACACATGCGAGGGAAAAACTGTGCAATGGTATAGAGGTAGTTGTCATCTTCCGGGAAGTACTCGAGACCCGACCGGCCTCCAATCTTCATTCGATCATTGATGTTATACCACCATTTCACCTGAAACTCGTAACTTTTTCCTGGTCTCAGGGGCTCATCCAGATCAATCCGCATCATCGTTTTATTTACAGTATAATCCAGATCGTTTCCTTTGCTATCTTTTACAAAGTCCAGTTTAAATCCGCCATCGAACCAGGGCTCCATATTCATTAGGCCGCGCAAGCTCGTATTCTCATCCACCTTTCGCGTTCGGATTTTATACGAGTCGGAATCTTTCGCTCGCACGTTTTGATCCAACTGCAGCCAGATGTAGCTCAGCGTCTGCGGGGAGTTATTATAATAGGTGACCGTTTGTTCTCCATATATCCGCTGGCGTTCATCGTCGAGAACGATATCCATTTCGTAATCGGCTTGTTGTTGCCAATACTCCGGGCCTGGCGCTCCGGATGCAGCGCGATAGACATTGGGTGTGGGGAGAAGATCGTCAATTTGCTTAAAAGGGTGTGTTTCCTCTACGGGGTTTTGTCCGAAGACAAAGCCGGAATAAATGAGAAGTCCTAAAATTAGAATGTGTAGTTTCATAGGGTGTGTTAGCTTGTGTAATGGTCGGCACTAAACAATACGTGTACCTAAGGTATCTAATGCCGTAGGTGTGCAATGATACGGCTTTTGCAGGTTCTTTTGAAATGAATCTCGCTTATATGACTGTCCAAATATAACTAAAACCTTTCCGACCGCTTGCAGAGGCACTGCAATTAATGCCTGCTCAGCCACCTCACCCCAAAGTGCCTTCATATCTATGGGGGATTTCATCTCGTGAAGAAGGAAAGGGTTGTTTTTATACAGCGCTTCGGAGAGGATCGCGGCTTGCTGATCTGAAGCGGGTAAGTCTTCAAAGTCAAACGGACCTTTTACAAGTCCGTAGCTCCAGCCGCGCGGAAACGGAAAGCTCCCCGTAGCGTCATAGCGCTCGTAAGTAAACTTGCCGTTTAAAAACAAGGGGTCATAAGCCACATCCCCCTCGGGTTCATAAGAAAAGGATTGCCCTTTTCTTTCATAAAAGTCTTTGGCGACCAGCAATAGATGATGTAGCATTCGGCGCTCCAAAGAAAAGGGAGGAGCTGACATTTGAGTCCAAAGCAGGTTTAGCTTAAAGCCCGAACACTGAAACTCTGCCTCAATTTGTTGTTTTAAACCCCTTTTCTTTTCAGCCGGGGCGGAAGAGCATTGCACTTCGACCTGCGTTTTACTTCCCGGTTCCGGGGAAAAGATGGCCTCTACATATTCCGACTCTATATGAATATGTACATGTGGCAGCCCCATGCTGGAAAGCGTGAGAGGGATCGGCGCCTTAATTTTAATTCCTGTTGTCATAGTTCCACGTGAAACATTTATGAAAGCGTGGCAAAAAGACGAAGGTACTCGTCTTCCTTTTGCCGCATTATTCTTTTCTCTTCTTCTGTTTTGTCATTGTATCCCAGAAGGTGAAGAAGCCCGTGAATCATCACGCGATCCAACTCCTCTTGCCAGGGAGCGTCCATTTCCTTGGCATTATCCTTCACTCGATCTATGCTAATATACATATCGCCGGCGATTTCATCGCCTTCACTCATGTCAAATGTTAAAATATCGGTATAAGTGTCGTGATTCAAGTACTCCATGTTCATCTCGTACAATTGCTCATCAGACATAAACACATACTGTATAGACCCAAGCCGACATCCCTCTTTTTCAAAAAAGACCCCTAACTTTCTCTTTTGTCTACTCCCATCTTCTAACTCGAATGGGGTCTCACTATGAAATTCGATATCCGGTTGTTCCACTGTACTCATTTTTGATCGTTATTCCATTTCCGAAGAATGGCACACGCATTAACATCGCCAAACCCAAAACTCGCGGTGATGCCGGTCGTGAGCTCGGCGCTTTTCAAGGTCTTCGGAATCTGCGTTTCCGAAATCACCTCTAATATATCAGGATGAATCGGTTCGCAGTTTATATTCGGATGTAAAAACCCGTGGTGGAGTTGTAAGCAGAGGGCAACCGTTTCCAAGGCGCCCGCCGCACTCAAGGCATGCCCGGTCATAGATTTTAAGGCCTGAATGGGTGGGAAGCCCTCCCCTCGCCTATCCAGCGCCTGAGCCCAAAGTTTGATTTCCGTTGGGTCAAAGCGGGTAGCCGTTAAATGTCCACTAATCACGTCCAGACTCCCGGCTTCGACCCGGGCCTGCTTGAGTGCGGATTGAATCACAGATTCAATGGCCCGGGGGTTGGGTGCGGTCATTGTTCCCCCCTCTCGCTGCCCCCCCGAATTGATGGCTCCGCCGAGCACCTCAGCATAAATTCGAGCCCCCCGGGCGCGGGCGCTTGATAGACTTTCTAAAACATATGCTCCCCCTCCCGCTCCCGGAACAAACCCGGCAGCGTCTGCGCTTAAGGGCTTACTCGCTGATTGAGGGTCGTTATTGTTCTTTCCATTTAAGACCCGCATCGCATCAAAACCGGCGCGTACATACTTACTTCCACTGTCACAGGCACCACAAACCATTCGCTCTGCCCATCCCATTCGTATGCGTTCAGCACCCAGAATAAGCGCCTCCGTTCCACTCGCACAAGCACTGGCATTCGTGGTGACTTGATTTCCAGCGCCCACAATTCCGCCCAAAAAAGCACTGGCACTACTACTCATGGAATTGGGGCAGGTCATGCTTCCCAGCCGCTTTACCTGACCATCGTTTACCTTGAGTACACCTGCTCCATATACATCCCCGCCACTCATGCCGGCTCCCATGATCACTCCCGTTTCCTCTAAACGCCCGCTTTTAGCTGATATTTCCATTCCACTATCTTCCCAGGCCATGAGACCCGCTAAAACTCCGAATCGCACGCCCTGCGCGATAATCCGTTTTTGCTGCAAGGAAGTAAAAAAATGATCCAAGGTGGTCTGAGGGACTTCGGGCTCTCCTCCAACGGTGCAACGAAAACCTAACTCATCCAAGTCGGGAAGAGACCGTATTCCTGAAATACCGCTTTTGAGGTTCATTAAAAATTCATCCAGGCCTACTCCATTCGGTGCAACGATGCCCAGACCGGTAACGACCACTCGCTGACTTGTTCTTCCGCTCATCCTTTCCTTTTTTGTATCATCCCCGCCAGAGAACCCGACGCTATCCGTTCTCCTTTTTTGTTCCACATAGAGGCATTTACTTTCAGCTTACCCATTCTATAGTATACTTTTTTGGCCTCTACCTTGACAGTTGTTCCACGTGGAACAACTTGACGAAAGTTCACTTGTGTATCGGTAAATAAAACATGGGTGTGATCTTCCAGTTCCTGCTCTCGCTCCAGATACAAGCCCAAACACACCAGCCCGATTTGCGCCATGCACTCTAGTAAAATAACACCGGGTGTAATAGGTCGGTCTGGAAAATGGTGCTTATAAAAAAACTCTTCCCCCGTAAAGGTGTACTCTCCTGAAATCGTATCCTCCGAGAGTTCCTTTATGCGGTCCACAAATAAAAACCCGGGGCCATAAGGCAGTTTATCTACAATCTTTTCTTTCCAGTTCGTCATTATAATAGTGTTTCTCCTCCATCAACCGGAATGACGGCTCCATTAACCCAATCCGACTCCGGTCTGCATAACAAATCGACGACTTGCGCCACATCTTCTGCCCGCGTGGTTCGACCCAGGGGATTCTTTTCTGCACTACCTTGAAGTAATTCATTATATCCGGGGATGGCTCGTAAAGACGGGGTGTCCGTTATGCCTGCCTGAATTAAATTGCTTCGTATCCCTTCCGGACCCCACTCCACCGCCATCGATCGGGATAAACTTTCCAATACATTCTTGGCAACGCTGACTGCGGCATAATGAGGCCAAACTCGTTGATTGCCGGCACTAGTAAAACCTATGCAACGACTGCCTCTTTGAAACATCCCTCTGCCTCTCACATCGGCAGCCCATTCATAATAGCTCGTTCCCATCGCGTGTGCAGTATGTGAAATATCACTTTCTGAAAGGACTCGTTCTCCGGTCATCAACTTAAGGTTTCCGCGACTCAAGGCATGCACAAACACCCGGACTTGATCATCGGTCCCTATTCGTTCTCCCAGCTCGTCCAAAATTCCCTTTCTTTTCCCCTCCAACAAGGCATTACTGTTCCAGCGCACGGTCTGCACCGGCCACATACTCTCTAATTCCTCCCATTCTGCCCCCCATGAGTTTATATAGCTCTTTCGGTCACGGTGAACCATAGCAATATTCATCCCTTGTGAGGCCATCTGCTTAACAGTAGCCCAACCTAAGCCCGAAGAGCCGCCTAAAACCAGCGCCCAATACCCCTTTCCTGCATAAACGCCGTTTACATCCATTCCAATAATATTCGCTGTGCCGTAAATCCGGGACCAAAACTCAACATTAAACCCTTTTCCCCTTTATGCGCACCTCCCTTTCGAAACGCATCTAATACAAATAATACGGTCGCGCTAGACATGTTTCCATATTGCCGTAACACTTCTTTGGTGTGATGTATATTTTTTCCTCGCTGTTGAAATAATTCTTCTACTTGTTTGATAATCTTCTTGCCGCCCGGATGAAAAATAAGATGGTCTACATCTTCTACTGTCATTTGATTTCTTCCTAAAAAAGGAACGAGGATGTCATCAAACTTATTCGCTATTTTTTCCGGCACTTCTACATCTAATACCATCTGAAATCCGCGATCGACCACTTCAAAACCCATCATCTCGGTCTCGTTGTAAAAATGATACATCCCACTATCTCGGATGGTGGGTCCTTCTCCCTCTTCAGAGGACATAATTACCGCTGCCGCGCCATCTCCAAAAATAGCTGCACTCACCATGTTGGTCATCGAAAAGTCGGTGCGTTGAAAAGTAGCGGATGGCGCTTCTACGGCAATCACGGCCGCCTTGGAACCCGGGTGGGACTCCAGAAAACGCTGAGCATAAATCATTCCTGATATTCCGCCCACACACCCCATTTCCGTCACCGGGAGGCGCACAATATCCTGGTCCAAATCCATTTCATTAATAAGAAAGGCATCCACGGATGGAATCATAAAGCCCGTGCAGCTCACTGTAATGATGTAGTCCAACTCCTTTCCGTCAATATCGGCATCGTCCAGAGCCTTCTGCAAGACTTCGCGAGACAGTATTTTTACCGCCTCCACATAACGGCGATTCTTTTCACTAAAAGACATGGGGCGAAAAACGTCCTCTGCCGGCATAATGGCATAGCGACGATCCACCTGAGCATACTTAAATATTCGTTTCACCTTATCCCGAAATCGCTGACTCTGGTTCGCCAGGAACGGGTCTAGGTATTCCAGTATCTCTTCTGTCGACTTACTGTATTCCGGTAAGGCGGTGGCCGTTCCTATAATTCGTGCAGCTGCTGCCATAGTGTAATTCTTATCCCTTGTTTTCTCCTTACTCAAGATACAAGAAATTTTAGTCTTAAAGGTTTCCTATATCCCTGAATTACCTTAAACTTTATCTGACTTCCCCTAAGCCCTATCAAGTAGGTCCCCCCATTACGGCTGTAGTGTATGCATAAAGGTGTGGACAATCCGTATCCTTCTTACTTACAGCAACACCTCTTTAAGTTCACTTCGCAAGGCCATTTGCTTAGCCATGTCTTTCGCCCAGGTTTCATATGTGAGTCTGGAGGGATGAACGCCATCGCTGAAAAATTCTGATTTGTGAGCTTCCAATGAAAATTTTTCAGCCCAGGAGTTTATCGTTATGACTTCATTGACATAATGAACATTTTCGAGGTTAATTGTGATACGTTCGAGAATCCTCCCATAAAGTTCAACTAAATTTCCCATCACAAACTTCATCAGTGGTGTAAAAGCAGTAAATTCCTTAATCGGAGGCATCTGGCTAAATACGATGGCGGCAGTGGGATATCGCAAGCGGACATTTTTAATCATTTTTGTAATATGTATCTTCCATTTCCATGTGCTGTTTAAAGCAAATGCATCATTAGCGCCGACTCCCACCACGATCAAATCCACCCCATTCTCATGAATTTCCGGTAAGATCTCTTCCGTCAGTTCTTGTACCGTGTATCCACTGCGTGCATGAACACTCCATTCTACGTCCAAACCCCAAATTCTCGATAATTCGCGTGCCAAACATCCAGAAAAGCCTTCGTCGTGGGTCTCCACACCCACCCCGGCCATGGTGCTTTCTCCAATGACTACCATTTTTAGCCCCTTGCCGCTTTCTTCAGCGGTTGTGGAATTTCCTCGGGGGTTCCGTGCTTCAGATAAACGAGGAGTTCGCTTTTTTACCCTTTTTCCCTGAATATACAATAAGGGAAGCATTGGGCTAATCAATAAAAGCCCGATGAAATATATAATATGAGTCACGGTATTCGTATTCATTTATAGTTCCGCGATGAGAAGGTAACGAAACGCCCATTTCCACTTTAGGGTATGAATCTTAGCGTACGGACTCCCCTCACTCAGTCGCAATAACTCCTTTCGATGAAATCCTTTTTTGATGGATAGCAGACCATCCTCTCGGGCCATTTTGGAAAACGGAAAAATCCTTGTAGCAATAGAAAAAAGACGGTACGCCCACACAGATCGCTGAAGATCAGTAATTACTATATATTTGATTCCTACATCTGAACAGCTCTTCAAAACAGCTCGGATTTCTTCATCGGAGAAATGATGTAAAAACAAAGAAAAAAAAGCCACATCAAAATCGCTATAGGGTTTCAAATCCGTCGTAGAAAATACATTCCCGGTAGATACCTTAATTCCTTGCTTATCCATTCTATCGGCGGCATAACGCACAATGGCTTCATTGGCATCCATTCCGTGCAGATTCAAGTCCTTTCCCTTTTTTGTTGCCCATTCGGCCATGGATAGCAAGCTATCTCCACCGCCACAGCCCAGATCTACAATGGATTGTATTCTCGGGAAGGTATAGATTAGCTCATTCATGGTCTGCACGACTTGCTTGTGCCCGCCCAATAAGCGATGAACCTTACTCAGGTCCCGCAGTGTTTTCTCTAACTTAACTCCGCTCATTTCCAGATCATCCATCTCCTCCACCTCCCGTGACCGTTCCTTCCAGTTCATAATAATTCTTTTACGCGTTCCGGTGATCCGTGTGTCAGGCGTATGGTACTCCGCAGCATCCAATCTGAGTATTTCATCATCCACATCGCGACATTGGCTGGTTGTGGCCGTTCCATCAGTCTTTGTATGTGTTTCCCCCACCATAAACGCTGTCCAAAATACGCCGTCCACTGCTCTGAATATTCTTTTTCTATTTCCTCCCAGGATTTACCCTGCTTATCTCCTTCTTTAATTTTTTGTCCCAGCATCGTTCCACTAAGCAAGGCCATAGCCATCCCATTTCCACTTGCCGGCGGAATCATCGCCTTGGCATCTCCGGCCGTAAACGCCTGTAATGAATGAGTCGTCTTTTCGCCCAGCGTAAAATTGGAAACGGCCATGGGTTGTTTCCACATCGCTTTGCCGTCGGTGATTAACTTTTTCATCCAGGGGTTGCTATACAATACGGCTTCCATCACCTTGTCTATATTTTTATATTCCATAAAGACCGATTGTTTAATCATGAAAGCCATATCAACCCAGCCATTTTCCACTAAGACAGCACCGCCATAGCCCCCTCGAAAACTGTGCAATGCGACCAGTTGTTCTGGAAAATCCAGCTGGTAGTATTGCTTCACTCCCATATATTTTTCTTGTCTTGAGAATGGAGAGTCGATAAAGTGAGCAGGACGTGACTTTCCATGACAGCTGACAATCCACTTGGCCTCATACTGTGTTTTGCTGGACTCAAGCTGGAAAAAAGACCCCTTGTTTACGACTTTCCGAACCGGTTCTTCCGTATGGACTACAATACCACGATTTATGGCGATGTCTAGCAATTTTCCATCCAAATAATGCCGACTCACACCAACCCCTCCGAGTGGTAAGTCCACTTCCGTAAACGATCCATTGGGCGCAGAAAGTAAGGCTCGGTTCACCCGGGGTCGGTCTCCAAGGTCCATTCCCCAGGACTCTAAAAGAGGCAGCACTTCCGCAGAGAGGTATTCCCCACACACTTTGTGGCGAGGCATACTCCCTTTCTCCAGAATGAGTATGGAAAATCCAGGACTTTTGCAAGCGAGGGCAGTACTCAGCCCCGACAAGCCGGCTCCAATAATAATGAGATCGTACATCTTACCAAGGTAATCAATTTCGAAGCGTCTTTGTTGCCGACTTCACCGCATTCTGCTGGCATAAAATAGACCAAAAAAATCAATATGATCGGATCAATCTCAATATTACCCTTTCTCCGGACTAGCGATGCGAAGCCATCCCGCTGCGCCTTCCGGCGCGCGGGAGTCCGAATCCCGAGCATCGCTGCTAGCGATCTCGAGGATGAAGGACCGACTGAATAAGGAGTGGCGAAGCGTAGCGACCCTCGAGCGGTGCCGAGAGGCGCCGCCGCGGGGTAGGCCCCTGAAAAACATGACTATTTTTGCAAAAATTAAGACATTTCGTAGGGGTAGAAAAGATGCCGCATATAATTTACCAAAGGGAACCTTTATTTAACACAAATTTTACTTACATTGGGGGTGAAATCTAATCTAACAAAAACAAAAACATGCTTAGACCCTTACTTTTTACCTTTATCCTTTCTATGGTGTCGGGACTGCTATTTTC
>CAZVFU010000056.1:0-14834 GCA_964626595.1 uncultured Saprospiraceae bacterium | reverse complement strand
GGCCGCGCGCGCTGGCCCCGCAAGGGGTAGTAGGGGCGCCGAGCGCAGCGATGGCGGTCCCGAGGAACGCCTGCGGCGTCCTCGAGGACGGAACCCCCGAATGACCCGACCCCGAGGGGTCCGACCTTTGGTGGACCCTCGAGGGATGCGGCCAAAATAAAAAGCTAAAAAGAGAGTCGCATTTTTATTTGCGGGGCATCTGGCGCATGAGCCGCTGATGAATGTTGTCCATGACTTGCGTGAGGGGGCGATCCCACTGCACAGCGCCCTCTCGGGTGTGGCTCCAAAGGGTGGCGCCATCGGAAGCGCGAATGAGGTTGGCTGTGATGTTGACATCGTTGGTTTGACTATTGACCGCGAGCCCTTCTTGCCTGAGAAAGATATTGGCGGCATCGAGGCCGAAAGAGGCGAGCTCACTGCGATAGCGGTGCTTGACCACCACACAACTAAAAACGTGATCGACGCCAAGAGTTCGAGCGAGCTCATCGGGGGGATAGTCGCTCAAGCGGGCCAAATCGATATTTGCCTCTGCGAGTCGGGCGTTGGTAATGGATGTGTTTTGGAGGCGGACGGGACGTTGGCGCCATCGGGAGCCGAGCCAGCGAAAAAAAGATTTTTGGAAGGCGATGCGTTCGCGGGAATCGATCTGTTCCATATCTTCTGCAGTCATCCCTTTCGGGGGCTTGCCCTGAAAAATAATCTGATAGGGCAGGACAGCAACAGTCGGGTTTGTCGCCATGGCACTGTCAAACTGTGAGCTGACATAGGCTTGGCTGCAGCCGGCAGCAAAGAATAGCCACGCAAGGAAACTCCAAAGCCAGATGCGGGGGACGGGAAGCTGTTTTTTCATCTCTAAATTTGTATTGATCTATCGAAAAATACAAAATATTCGGGTTTTGGATGGGAAATGGGGTAACTATTGAGAAAGGCTATGCTGATAAGGGGCGGGGGACTTTATTAAAAATAAAAAATATGGCAAACCCAGATGAAAAAAGGGATGTTCTTTTACCCCGGTCCTTTGATCCAAATTTGACTCATGTGTTGGTGCGAAGAATCGGGAATGAGTCGAAGTATATAGGATCCTGTGGGAAGGCCGGAGACGGACAGACAGGAATGGGATAGAACGCCAGTCTCGAGAAGCCGCCCGGAGAGGTCCATCAATTCATACCGTAGTTGGTTGGGATAGGAGCCATCGATGTCAATGCATAGCTCATGCCTGGCAGGTTGAGGGTAGAGCCGCAAGTGGGGTGGCGATGGCTCGGGGCTCAGGTACGCAGTGCTGGTGTTTGGATCGAGGAGTAGCACATCGAAAAAGCCCCGGCTGGATACACCGGCAAATTGACCCGTCATTTCGGCGGCGACCCAGACTTCGGACCCGAGGCGAATAAAGTCTGTGATGTATATAATCGGGTCTCCGGGCCAGAGTTGCCACTCCAGAAGCTGACCTTCGAGATTGGTCCGGGCGAGAACAGAGTGAACTTGCCCGACCTGAGTCGGCTGCTGGAGAGTATCCCCTTGAAAAATCGTAGTCGAACCTGTCCAAATCGAAAAAAGGAGCTCATCTTCCAGGGGGTGGATCGCCGATACGGCCAGGGAAATACTGGTCCCGCGGATGGGATGCATCCACAAAGCTTCCCCGGAGCGATTCATTGCGCCGATGAAGCCGGCAACCTGCAGCCCCGTCAGAATTTCGATATCGTTGAGACGGAGGTTGCCAATGAACTGTCCTCCAAAATATAGGGCGTCTTTATTGACCTCCAGAACAAAAATGTCATCTTCAAATTGGCCGCGAAGGTGACGAACAAAGCGCTCGGATCCAGATGTACGGCCGGCATAAATAAACCCATCGAAGTCGGCCGTGCGCGTAAAAAGGGTGTCTGTCTGACCCTCGATCTGACCTTTAAAACGACCTGCAATGTAAATCTCATCATCTATAGATTGAAGATGACGGGCCTCTATTTCCCCATTTCCATCGATGAGGGTACCGAATTTGAGCTCTAAATCCGGAGTCCAATGCAAAAGTAAACTACCTGTCGTTGCGGTTGGCGCCCAGCTTTGCCCTTCAATCCGGAGGGTATCGCGAATCTGGAGTAGGGTAATCAGCTCCGGGGATTCTTCCGGAGACACCGCAGCCTGACCGAGCACTGCGCCTCGGCTATTAAAATGTATGGCCTGCTGAAGGTTTCCGTTGGGACCCAAATGTAGAATGAAGGCCGTATTCCGGCCATTGGTCGGGAAAATCGTATCTCCCTGATATACGAGGAAAGAAAACCCATTTCCGAACACATACACACCGTCTGAAGCTGGACAGATATCGTGAATTTGAGTATTTCCGCGCGAGTAGAGATTGCCCCAGACCTGCAGGGAGGATTCGTTTACCTTACCCAGAACCACTCCACGTTCCGGGGCCGTAAATTCCTCGTCTAATACCCGGGTTTGGCGTTGATAACCCATGGCAAAACAGCTGGTTGCCCCTTCAGAGGAAGGCAGGAGGGCATCCCAGGTCTCTGTTTGGGTGTCTCCAATTTGGTACAAAACATCTTGAGCATAGACGACGATAGAGCCCGAAGCCCACAGACCCAGAGAAAGAATGAGATGGATAGGAAACGAATGGCCCATGCTATGCGTTTAGTATTATAACGCAGAAATCGGGGAGGAAGTGCGGCGATAGCTATGGGGATTTGAAAATAAAAGGCCTTAGATATTGTCTTTTATTTCTTTACTTTTGTCAGGGTATGGGATATCAAGTTTGCGATGGGTCTCATCACCTTCTGCGCCTGACTTCCCCACAAAAAATAATCTATGGATCGTTTATACACTATTATATATTTAATGATCGCATTGACTTTAGTTTCCGCTTGTCAATCTGAGAGCGACGGAACCCCGAGTCAAGAACAAGAAGCTCTGAATGAAAGCACCGGAGATCCTGCCATCGACCAGGTATCCGCTCAAATCGATGAACGTCCCGGCGACGCAGAGCTCTATTTTGAGCGAGGGAATATATATGTAGATCGCGAAGTATACTCTGAAGCCATCCGGGACTTTACGATGGCTATGGAATTACAAGAAGGAAAAGCTAAATATTACGAAGCCCTGGCTGATGCCTATTTGAATAACAATATGTCTTTTGATGCGCTCGAGGTAATGAAAGACGCCTATGAGGCTTTTCCGGATAGCACTCATGTGGGATTAAAGTTGGCGAAGTATCATCTGATCTTAGAACAATACTTAGCATCCATGAATCTCACCAATAAGATCATTCAGGAACAACCCGGTCTGGCCGATGCCTATTTATTTCGGGGTATGATATACCGCGAAATGGAAACGCCTTTAAAAGCTATGGAATCTTTTCAAACGGCCGTGGAACTGGATGCAGGTCTCACAGATGCCTGGATTATCATGGGGGAAATGATGGGCGAAGAGGATTTGGACCTCGCCAGTCGGTTTTATCAGAATGCCGAGCGGTCGGCCCCCAACGAATTGCGACCCATTCATGCACATGCCTTATTCTTACATCAGAATGAGCAATGGGAAGCGGCGATCGCAAAGTATAAAGAAGCGCACGAGAAAGATCCATCAGCCTCAAAGACCTTTTATAATGCCGGCTTACTGTATCTCGAGCTCGACTCCTTGTCAGATGCGAAGGCGATGTTTGATATCGCCCTGGGTAATGATCCCCTCTTTGCTAAGGCATATTACTACAGAGGAATGGCAGCAGAGTGGCAGGAAAATGGAGCAGAAGCATTGGAGTTTTACCAACGCGCTGAGCAAATCGATCCCACCATCCCCACCCTTTCCGACCGCATCCGCGACCTCAAAAGTGAGAAGGAGAAGGAATAACCCTTCTCTTTTAGACCGAAATCCCCCGTGTTTATTTAATTCCGGAAAAGATAGGGTAAACGTCTGCCAGCTGACACCCATCCCGTGTTAACTGATTGTGAACCAACATAATGTATGCAGAGGAGTTTAATGGTTGCAATAAAAATCGAAATATAATATGTTAGAATTGATTAAGAATCAACGTTTACTTTTTATACTCTTCATCTTAGTGGGTGTGTTCGGAACAGCCTGCGACGACGATGACGATGATAATGATATGACCTTCGACGCGCGTCAGGTTACGTACGAATTAGCTGCTAATGAGAATATGGGAATAGCGCCCGATGGTTTAGCTGCTACAGCGACTTTCATGGAATATACAAATGATCAAACCATTGTGCGTTTGGAATTATTGGATGGCAGCACAGGAACTATGTTGAGTCACCCGGCGCATATTCATAT
This sequence comes from uncultured Saprospiraceae bacterium, assembly GCA_964626595.1. Lineage (GTDB taxonomy): Bacteria > Bacteroidota > Bacteroidia > Chitinophagales > Saprospiraceae > JAWLFI01. Next base: position 10,553 of record CAZVFU010000056.1, on the reverse strand, counting down.
GAATACGGCAGCTGAGGGAGGTGAAATTGTTTATTTTTTAGGGCCGCTCGATGGATTAGATGCAGCGCCCGGAGTCAGTTTCCACATGGCGAATGCTTCCTTTGATGAGCTAATTGACTTTAATGGATATATCAATATTCATGAGAGCAATGCTAATTTAGGAAACATAGTATCTCAAGGGAACATTGGATCTAACGCAGAGGCTACAATAGAGGAGCGCAGTATTGATATTATGGCAGATGGTCGCTCCATTATTTATGATTTAGACAGCATGAGTAATACTGGCCCCGCATCGAACGGAGTTCAAGCCACCGCTACCTTCACCGAATTGAATGCAAATATGACTTTAGTGACACTGGAACTTTCTGATGGAAGTACAGGTCTTCCGGTTTGTCATCCGGCACATATTCACATGAATTCCGCCTCTGAAGGGGGTGAAATTGTTTATTTTTTAGGTCCCGTCGATGGATCGACCGCTTCTGAAGGAATCAGTTATGCCGTTATCAGTGAATCATATGATTTTCTGACAGATTACGATGGATATATTAATATTCACGAGAGTAATGCTGCACTTGAAAATGTAGTATCACAAGGAAATATTGGGTCGAACGCAGAGTAATACTTTAAGTAGATCACCCTTTACTCTTAAGTATAGATGAATAGCCGCTTCTTTTTTTAGGAAGGGGCTATTTTTTTGCCGCATCCCCCGAGGCTCCGCCAGTCGGCGGAGCCTCGGGGGTCGGGTCATTCGGGGGTTCCGTACTCGAGGTCGCCTGCGGCGACTCGGTACCGCCATCGCTGCGCTCGGCGCCCCTACTACCCCTTGCGGGGCCTGCGCGCCCGGCCCCCAGCAAGGCATTCATCCGGAATGAGGTCATTCTCAAAAACCCGGTTTTCTTCTTTACCTTGCTCCTTCCTATGAAACATTCATACGTTCAGAAATGAAACTTGAAAAATAATTCTGAAAAAATTCAGCTACAATAATATTGTGATTCCCAGCTTTGCAACAATAACTAACCCCCAATGCCAAGAACCACTCCAATAATCACTCCAAATAAACCAAAACAGAGGTAGCTGAGGATGAGAAGAAGGGTGCTGAATAAAAACGCTTTTAGCACAGAAAAAGAAAATATATGAGAATAGGCGTAAGTGATATACCCCCAGCCTAATAAAAACTCAGCCATGTAAAGAATGTCTTTGCCCTGCCCCAGTATACCATATAGAATAATGAGTGGAAAACTGAGCAGATAGATTTCAGATACAATATAAGTGTGAATAATGAGATGCTCAGCGAAATAATAAGGGCGGGAAGAAAAAAGGAGTCGGGCAGCTGCCGAATAGAAAAATAAGGCAATAACGACCCAAAAATTAAAATACTGTGTCAGGTAGCCGGCGATATTCTTTTGTATATCGATGGCCTCCTTATTTTCAGGGTCGACAGCAAAGGTCGCAAAACTGGATTGATTTACGCCACCGAACCATGAAAAGGCAAAAGCAAAAAAAACATAAATTCCCAGACAAATAATAAAAAACTGAGCGGGGCGCATTAATTTTTGTCTTTCAATATCAAGGTATTCATGAATGCGTTTACCCGGTTGACGCAGAAGAGCGAGAAAGGTGAACCAGAGCCCCCTGTTCAGCAATAAGGCGTCAAAGGCATCCGAAACCAATTGCTTAACTGTGAAACGCCGGAGCTTCTTTTTCTTCGTAATTTCGACTTCGTCCCTGTCTCTAAAAGAGGGGGCTGGTAGTGTCCCTTTCTCGTTCTTCTGCTTCATCATCCTCAGAATATAAATCGCCATGTAAAATGAATCGGATGCAAATCTACATTAGATTCATCGGAAAATATAGGATTTATGGCGTATTTCACGCCAAAGGAAGAACTATTTAACAAGTCAAAGCATTTGAAAAAGTCTCCCTTAAAGCCAATTGTGAATTCGGCATGCCATATAAAATTCCGACTGCCGTCGACTAAGGATCGGGTTATCTCCTCACCCGCCTGTCGATAAGAAAATTCATTTCCACTCCAGCTGATCCTGGTACCCAGTTGAACAAATGCGTTTTTGGTGTTTCTGGACAAATTGTCCCACAAATAAAAACGCGCTAGCAAGGGCACATTCAGGGTGGATTGGGTTAATCGCGTATATTTCACACCCGGAGAAGCCTGTGATAATTGGACGGATTTATCGCCCGAGATTTGAAATACACCATCGAGATTATAAGTGATGCGCTCAATTTCGATCCCGGAGACCAACGAAATCCGTTTGTGAAGGCTGCGCTCCGTCACGATACCAAACTGGGCATTGGAGTGTCCGTCTTGATAAATGGGGTCCGGCACGCCGGTTAATTGAGTAAAACCTCCTCCAAAACTGAGGTAAAAACTCCATTGGTCTTCATACGAAAGAGAGTCTGCGGTGTTGCTCTGGCTGTGCATGGGTATTGAAATGCATAGAGCTAAAAGGATGTAGAGAACAGAAAAGGTCTTCATAACTATCCGATTTTTGTTTCCGCAAAAGTAGATAGCCGGGAAAGTTCCACCCTTGACCTATGTTAAGTAATGAACAAAGTCCCATTCTACTTGTCCGATGAGTATGGGCGCGAAACAAAAAATGCAATCAACGAGCAGTGATCTGGCTATTCTGGGCTTAGGCTGGGTCGGGCAGGCTGCTGCTATTGAACTCAAAAGCCGGGGCTTCAGTGTTTGGGGGACAGTAAGTACCTACGAAAAAGCAAAGCAATTGCAGTCCGATGGGCTATTTGCCTACGTGCTGCGACTGCCCGAGACCTCTGCAGGACTTCCGGGTCCACCCCCGTCTTTTCTCATTTACACCTTACCGCCGCGCGGAGGGCAAGAGCGTTCGGAGCAGATGATTCGGGATGTGATTCGAATGGGAGAGCAGGCTGCTGTTCAGGGTGCAATATATTTGAGCTCGACGTCCGTATATCCCGCAGCCGAAGGATGGGTCGATGAATCCGATGCGCAGGCGGTCACTTCCCGGCATTCGGGCGTCATCATGAAACGCCTGGAAGATCAATGGGAAAAGGCTTCTTTTCCAACGACCATTTTGAGATTGGGCGGATTATATGGACCGGGTCGATCGCCGGGAAGGTTCATGCGCAACCGAACGATTTCCGCCCCCAACCAATTCGTTAATATGACAGCTCAAAAAGATGTGGTGAAAGCCATTTATCGGGTGGTGGAAGGAGACCTGTGGGGTAAAACATTCAATATTATTACCATCAACAATCAAAGAAGGCGCGAATTTTATGGCTCTTTGTTGGATAATCCCCAATTTGGTGAAGCCGGTAAAACAGAGGGAAAGCAAGTTTCTACGGCCCGGGCCCGCAAGTGGATGGGAAGCGATTTCTTAGCTCCGGAACCTCCAGAAAAATGAGGCCGGAGTGCCAACTCATGAATATACAGGCAGTCCCTTTTTAAATAATTCGTCCAGCCTCAATGGGAATGCTATCTTTGGAGCCCAAAATATAGAATATGATGTTATCCATGACCGGATACGGGAAAGGCGAAGTGGAATGGGATGAGGGTAAATTGATCATAGAGTTGCGGTCGCTGAACAGCAAGGGATTTGACCTGCGTTGCCGGTTACCTCAGCTGTTTAAGGAGCAGGAAATGACCTTCCGTCGCCGCGTTCGGGAGCGGGGACTTCGCGGCAAATTTGATCTCAACCTGACCTTACAGGGCGTGCAGGAAGAAGTATTTGAAATTGATGCTCAACAGTTTAGACGCTATTTTTTACAAGTTCAAGATTTAGGGCATGAGCTAAATTTTGATACAACATCCGCTGCTGCTGCCTTGCTTAGTATTCCGGATATTCGCGTCAGCGCAACGGAATCGCTTTCGGAGGACAAAACTCAACTTTCTTTACAGGCTCTGGACCAGGCCTTGGAGCAATTAAACGCTTTTCGGAAAGAAGAAGGCCGCATGACTGCGGATGATCTGCGTGGACATGTCACTGATATCCTCAACCTGCTTCAGGAAGTTGAACCCTTCGAAAAGAAGCGCAATGAAGAAGTGCGCGAGCGGTTGGGGCAAAAACTCTCAGAGCGCTTTGATCGAGGCGATATCGATCCACACCGTTTTGAGGAAGAAGTATTGTACTATTTGGATAAACTCGATATTTCAGAAGAGAAAGTTCGTCTGGAGCAACACTGTAAATACTTTCTCGAGCAGTTTGATATCGATGAAAGTGAAGTGGGTAAAAAGCTGAATTTTATCAGTCAGGAAATGGGGCGGGAGATCAATACTTTGGGATCGAAAGCCAATTTCTTTGAAATTCAGCAGCGGGTCGTTCAAATGAAAGATCGCCTTGAAAAAATAAAAGAGCAAGTCGCCAATATCGTATGAAAAGTCAGAAGAAGATGGTTTTGCTTACAGCTCCTTCCGGCGCGGGAAAAACAACTATCGCTAACAGACTCATGCGCGCCTTTCCTTTTTTGACCTTTTCCATATCAGCTACCACCCGCCCACCTCGACATTACGAGCAGGAGGGGGAGCACTATTATTTTTACAGTCCCGACGAATTTCAACGGCTCGTCGAACAGCAAGCATTTGTCGAATACGAAGAAGTCTATCCCGGCAAGTATTACGGCACCCTCAAATCGGAGGTGGATCGCATCTGGCAAAAAGGGCTAACGGTCTTATTTGATCTGGATGTGAAGGGCGCACGAAATCTAAAGTCCATTTTTGGTGATCGTTGTTTATCCTTATTCATCGAGCCCATATCCCTGCAAGTTCTGGAAGAGCGACTTCAAGGGCGAAAAACGGAGACGGCAGATACACTGGCGCAGCGTCTCGAACGCGCCGAATTTGAATTGGCCCAAAGAGATTACTTTGACCACAGCATTATTAATGAAGATCTCGAAGTGGCGGTAGCTGAAGCCCGCGACAAGGTTCTCGAATTTATGGATGTGTATAGCTGATTCTCTGTCAGATCCCTCCTGAGCAAATTTTCATTTCCAGCGTCAACGCTCTGTATCAGAGAGTACTATAATCCCGCGAGCTCCATACTGGGCAACCGAATCAAAATCTGTAATCGGCAATGACACTAAAGTGCCACATATTCACCCGGTTGATCGCTAAATCAGGCGTCGCCGCGCGCTCACCCGCATCCCCTTTATACACCAGCAAACCCGCCAGGGTAAGCCCGTCGAAAGGGAAGGAAAAGTCGTAGTCCAATCTCGTGACCATATGATAGAATGAAGGCATGGCGTATTTATTGAGCAGAGCCACAGTCGGCTCGGGAAGTAAGACGTAGCCTACACCTACCGTAGGTCGAAACTGCTCCTGTAAAAACAGCCCCTCCCACTTGACAGACTGGGCAAAAACATCTCCGGCGCCTTCAAATCGCTCTCGGGGCAAACTGGCCCAAAATTGCTCCCGACCCCACTCCCGGGGAAACAAAAAACGGCCGGAGTCATCGATATACAAGGTATTATAGCTCCAGTGATGATGTTGGGTTTCATATCCGAGTGTACTTCCGAGCGCCCAGGTTTGTTCTCCCTGCTGAATGTAGGCTTTTGAGGGCTGCGGGTTGCCTCCGTCCTGCACTTCTTGCTGGTACAGCGACTGAAGCCCTAAAAATACTGACCCCCCATTTTTTAGAGGATGGGAATATATCGCATCGGCATAAGAGAGGTGAAAAATGTTCTCCGCATAATAGTGGTAAGACTGCGCTTCCCAACGGTCGTTTTCCCATTCGCCACCGAGAATAAAAATACCCTTTGTGGAGACATTTCCTTTGTACTGAGAGGCGCTTCCATCTACGTTCTGTCCAAAAGAGTAGACGCCCAGCGACTCTTCCGTACTGAACCAGTCCACAGTCCCCCGCGGTGTAACACTATTGAGCCAGCCGGCTTCAATCCGAAAATCATCGTCGTTCCACTCGGTCCATAAACCCGAAAAGATATTGGGGCGCATCCGATTGTCCTGACTATTGAGAAAAGGAGTTTCAATATCTTGTCGGCCGGCTATCAAATCCCATTTTCCCACGCGATAACGCACAAAAAGCTCTTCTAATCGGTCTAAATCGGTACTGTTATCCGGATTTTCCATATCGAAAAGAGCCAATTCATATCGATTGGTGCCTCCCGAAATAGGGTCAGTAAGGTCCAGGTTTTCATCCCAAAGTTTGAAAATAAAAAAGCCCGAAAAGCCAAAACTTAACCCTTTCCATTCCGGACTAACATACCCCAGGCCGGCACCGGCCGCCCAGGCTCCAAAATTGCTGACTGCGCCCTCATTATAAGTTCCCATGACGTAGGTTCTTGCGTGAAAATGGAAGTGACCACTCTCAAAGAAACCCTCTGTCGTATCCAGGGGAACATACTCATGTCGAATATCCTGACTCTGCATGAAAGTGGGGAATACCCATCCCCATGCAATGATGAAAAGTGTTACTCTGTATAGCATGAAGCAAGTTGTTTTAGTTTACCTTAGAAAAAAAGAGCAGAACAAGTTTATTTGCTCTGCTCCGGTTGGATGATCCCATCTTCCTTAGATCGATTTTTTCGCGAGATAGAAATCTTGCATTTCATAATCGCTGGCCTCGCGCTCCTGCATATCCGCAACGGTTTTTGGCGGGGGCACGATCACTTTGTCGCCGGGTCTCCAGTCTAAAGGCATAGCGACACTGTGCTCGTCTGCCGTTTGCAAAGCCACTAAGGCTCGCTTGATTTCATCCATATTTCGACCTACATTAAGTGGGTAATACATGATGAGTCGTATCGTCCCTTTGGGATCAATAAAAAAGACAGCGCGAACTGCTGCGGTCTCACTTTCACCGGGTTGTAACATGCCGTATTTTTTGGAAACGTTCATGTCAATATCAGCGATGATAGGAAACTCAAACAGCACTCCGCTGTTCTTTTTCACATTATTGACCCAGGCGATGTGCGCATGAATACTATCGATACTCAGGCCTATTAATTGGGTCTTGTGCTCATCAAAAAAGTTTTGTTCGAGCGCAAAACCACTCATTTCCGTTGTGCATACGGGCGTAAAGTCGGCCGGATGCGAAAAAAGTATGGTCCAGGAATCTTTAATATAGTCCGAAAACTTAATCTTCCCTGTTGTTGTATCCGCGGTAAAATCGGGTGCCGGATCGCCTATGCGAGGCATTGTGATTTGCGGTGCTGTTTTTTCATTCATTTCTTCCATGATTTTTTTGTATTTAAATAGGTTTAAAAATTGTTTTACTGTAGCGGTCCATCCCAATACATCAATCCTCCGCGGAGGTTATAGACGTTTTCGTATCCGGCATCTCCTAATTTCTGAGCTGCCATACCGCTGCGATTGCCCGAACGGCAATACAGGAGGATCTTTTTGTCTTTCGGTAGTTTCATCAACTGTTCGTCGAAGTGGCCCGACATCATATTGATGAGTTTCGAGCCGGGGATATGTCCTTGCCGATATTCCATATCCGATCGGACGTCTACAATTTGTGCCGCTTTCTTTTCTTTCATGAGTTCACGAAATTCGGCGGCATCTATGTCTTGATATGTTTTGGGTTTTGTATTGAATAATCCAAACATGGCTTGTTATTTTTGATTACAGTACAAAGATACAGGCCATTGATGGCGAGTACAGTGATAAAAGTTACAGGATGGTAGGGGAGAGTGGAGAGCTGCTGCACACTGTGGCTGTCTGTTTCCGAATCAGGACTTATTTTAGCCTAGTGTCATTACCACTAAATTCGTTAAAGACCACGTCTTGATCTTTTTACTCAACTCTGCCTTGCCTCTACTAATCGTCTCCTTCATCGCGCCTTGATCTGAACAAAAATCTACTTCGACTTTTCTATACCTATTTAGTGGCAAGGACACTACTCCCCTAAGAACAGAGCGCGCGTGAGGGATACGGAGGGCAACGGTGCCGCCGAAGGCGGTACGGAGCGTCCCGAGGCCGCCTCCCCGCATACCGGGAGGCGGCTCGAGGACAAGAGACGCGAACCCCGGAAGGAGCCCGACCCCGAGGTGTCCGACTTTTGGCGGACCCTCGCGGGGCACGCCCAAAAAAATAAGATAATCTACCCCAAACAAAAACAGCCGAAGCAATGCCCCGGCTGTCGTAAATTCTCAACAAAATCTCAGCGTTTACTCGCCGCCCAAATCAAATTCGATCCCCTGAGCCAAAGGTACTTCACTACTCCAGTTGATCGTATTGGTCTGTCGACGCATATATGCTTTCCAGGCATCAGATCCACTTTCGCGACCGCCGCCTGTCTCTTTTTCACCTCCGAAGGCGCCGCCAATCTCCGCACCTGAGGTGCCAATATTGACATTCGCAATTCCACAATCGGATCCTTTGTAGGATAGGAAGGTTTCACCCTCGCGCAAGCTGTCCGTGACAATAGCACTGCTCAAGCCCTGCGGCACATCATTTTGCATGTGAATGGCTTCCTCAAGTTCGCTGTATTTCATAATGTAGAGTATGGGTGCAAAAGTCTCGTGCTGAACGATGTTGAAGTCATTCTCCACTTCTGCGATACACGGCTTGACATAGCATCCGCTTTCATAGCCCGGTCCGGTCAGGCGTCCGCCTTCCACAATCATTTTACCTCCCTGCACTTTGATCGCCTCCAATGCGCGCTCGTATTGCGCCACGGCATCTTTGTCGATAAGCGGTCCCACATGGTTTTCGGCATCCAGGGGGTTGCCGATCCGCAGCTGTCCGTAGGCATGGGCCAATTTTTCTTTTACGGTATCGTAAATGGAATCGTGAATAATCAATCGGCGCGTGCTGGTGCATCGCTGGCCGGCGGTGCCCACAGCACCAAAAACACCCGCAGTTAATACCAAGTCCATATTGGCAGAAGGGGTGATGATCATCGCATTATTACCTCCTAATTCCAAAATGGTTTTTCCTAAACGCTCGGCCACTTGCACGCCTACTTTTTTGCCCATTGCGGTGCTACCTGTAGCGCTAATGAGCGGGACGCGCTTATCGGAAGTTAGCATTTCTCCGACTTTATAATCACCGACTACGACATTACACAAGCCCTTCGGCAAGTTGTTGGCTTTAGCGACCTGATTAAATAACTTTTGACAGGCAATCGCACAGAGTGATGATTTTTCAGAGGGCTTCCATACACAGGCATTCCCACAAACTAAAGCAATCATGGCGTTCCATGCCCATACCGCTACCGGAAAGTTGAAGGCTGAAATAATTCCGACCACGCCCAGGGGGTGCCACTGCTCGTACATCCGATGCTGGGGACGTTCTGAATGGGTCGTCATTCCGTACATCATACGACTTTGACCGAGGGCAAAATCGCAAATGTCGATCATTTCCTGTACTTCACCCCAGCCTTCCTGTAAGCTTTTTCCCATTTCGTAGGAAACCAACCGGCCGAGATCTTCTTTGTGTTCGCGAAGCAATTCACCGTATTGGCGAACGATTTCACCGCGCTGTGGGGCGGGTGTCGCTTTCCACTCTAAAAATGCAGCTTGCGCTTGCTCCATCACTTCCTCATACTGCTTTTTATCTGTAACGGTAAGCTGTCCGATGAGCGAGCCATCAACAGGGGTATGAGAATCAATTTTTGTATCACTGGAAGAAGATTCCTGACCGGACCAGGTACCCGGATTGACCGACTCTATGCCGAGTCGTTTTAAAAAAGATGTATCCATAGTTGTTTTTTCGCAAAGGTAGAAAAACGAGCTCGAAAAGCAGAACCTCTTATTCAGTTGCTTCCCGAAATTGATAAATGTGCTCCAGCGCCCGTCCCTTTTCATTATAGTCCATCCCGTAGCCCACTATAAATTCTTTTCCGATTTCGAAGCCCACATAATTGGGCTTCACGTCCATTTGGAGAGCCTCCGGCTTCATGAACAGCGTGGCCAGGCGAATCGATCGCGGCAATACGGACTTTAATTCCTTCACAAAGGCATTCATGGTGTGTCCTGTATCCACGATATCTTCAATGATTAAGACTTCCCGACCCCGCAAAAAGCCCAAATCACTACTCAGAATATCCACTTCTTTTCCGCGCTCCATGCCTGTATAGGAACTGATCTTTACCGGGAACCACTGGTAGTCCCGTTCTGTTTTCCGCAGCACATCCATCGCGTAAAATAAAGCTCCATTCAGAATCGGAATCACCACCGGCAGATCTTCGCTTTCCTTATACACTTCATCTATCCAGGCCACGGTCTCCTCCACCTTTTCCATAATATCCTCCCGCGATAAAAACAGCTGAAACGACTTATCGTCAATCTTGATTTCCTTTTCCATAGCATGAATGTACTGCACCCACCGCATATCCCCCAATTTTTTATCATTCTTTTTTGTCCTCAGCCCATGCTGTTGGCATCGCTCTTTTGACCCTGTTTTAAAATTGGGATAAATCAGACGGATCTAAACCGGTGTACCTCTGAAAACGAACTCTGGTGCGATGACCGATTTCCAATGAAATGGACTACGCTGAATGAGCTGTACACTTCACAGTATAGATGGGGTAAAAAGGTGTTGATGTGGTAGAAAATGACGATTTGTCAAAGATTTAGCGCTTGGAGTTGAGCAGTCAGTTCGGCTC
>CAZVFU010000055.1:0-15239 GCA_964626595.1 uncultured Saprospiraceae bacterium | reverse complement strand
TTTGGGCGTGCCCCCGGCACGATTGTGGATTGGGCATTGCGGAGTTGTTTTTGACACCAGATGTAATGCTTAATGCCCAACTCAATTAAAAAAAAGCGCCGGGGTCAGGCTGTTCGTGGGTCCCGTCCTTCCCGCCGCTTCGCGGCAGTCGGACCCTTCGCCGCCGCCAGCGGCGGCTCGGCCACTACCATCCTTCACGCAAAGTATTCGGTTTTTTGTCCCTTTGAGCTTTATATGATGTTGAGAGTTGACTCTTCAAAACGACGGGAAGACATCCCACTTCGAGGAGGAGGGCCCCCATTAAGTAGATCGACCGAAAAACAGGGTCGCACTCCTAAAAGGAAGGCCACAGGGGTAAATCCCATCGAAGCTGCGCTTAAATATATATAAATTAGAGATATAAAAAAAGACTTAAGAGTTTGTAAACCAGTAGACTATAACTAATACCCGCTGCTCATTCCTTTTTGTGGCACGTTTCTTGTATTTAATTACGATGCATAATTAAGGTATCTATTGAGGACCTTATTCTTGCTATCAAATATTAAAAAGCTATGAAAGATCTAAAACAAGTAAAAATGAGAAACAAAAAATCCATGCTTTTCAAATGGCTTCCATTATTGGTGGGCTTATTCTGTTTTTTGGCGATGAGTCAAAACAGTATAGCACAAGCCACATTGTCCAACTCTGAAGTTCAACTGCAGGTTGATCAGAATTATGTAGATGATAAGGTGGCCCAGATTGAAATTGAAATGCACTCTGTTCGAAATGACAGTCAATTAGACTCAGATGAAAAATCTGTCCGATTAAAACTACTTCAGAAAGGGATAGACCTTCTTGAACAGGGAGTATTAATTGAGGATGTATGGGATATTGCGTACCGGATTCTTGTCGATCAAGTCCAAAGTCGATTTTCAGATATGCCTTTGAAAACCTTTGTAATCGAATATAAAGATCAATTCTCATAAAATGCCGAGGCATTTAAACATATAAAATAGCTAAAAGAAAAATTTGACTCTATGAAACCGAATATGATTACTCACTTTATGAAAACAAGTTTGGCCATATTGGCTTGGCTTACAATGACTGTCGCCTACGGCCAGGTCGTTACCTGCCCGACTCCCGGGGAAACCATCACTATTAATACCGGAGATGATATCTTTGCTGGTGAAGTAGGATGGGAACTTTTTAATGTTACGACTGGAGAGGTCGTCGCTTACGAAGAAACGGGATTCCCACAGGGCGCGAATGCTTCTGTCACTTTTGACGTGCCAGCCGGAAATTATGAGCTATATGGTTATGATACCTTTGGAGATGGCTGGTCCGGAATGAGCGTCGAAATTGTATACAACAACCAGGTCGTATGTTTTGGCGATGATCCAACAGGTCCCGGGAACGGAATTGGAAATGCAGGCGTAGTTTGTGGCTCTAATAATAATGGGGGAACCGTGATGTGCACCCAGTTTTTGATCGGTAGCTCCCTATGTACTATAGATTGTCCAGGCGATCAGAATATAGAAAATGAGGCGGGTGAATGCGGTGCTTTTGTCAATATTCCGGCTCCCACTATTGGTGCAGACTGTGCGGATGTTACCAACGATTATAATGGTACTGCAGATGCGTCTGACTTCTATCCGGTAGGAACCACGGTAGTGACTTTTTCTGGAGTAGACTCGTCCGGAGCTCCTACTGATTGCTCATTTACAGTAACTGTAGAAGACGGTGAAGCACCTGTTTTTGCAAACTGCCCGGATGATTTAACGATTAACTTAGACGGAGGCGAGTGCGACCAGGTATATAGCTTTCAGTTGGATGTACAAGACAACTGTCCACCTACGGCCAGCAATATAGAAGGCCCTTACTGCGATCCTTGTCAGGACCCGACGGGAGGAAGTGCTCTAGCATGTGCTCCTTTTGCAGAGAACTCAATCATTCAGTTTATTGACTTGCCCGGAGGAGGAGAGATTGAGTTTGTAACTTACAATCAAGAAACTTTTGGACAAGAGCCCCTGGCTACCTTCAATATTTACGGAGTGCAAGCTGGTGGAGTCGTACCTTACACAGGTGGTGGCTTTACGCCACTTGGATCTGTTCAATATCAAACCTCAAATGCTGATAATGGACAGTGTGTCAATGTTGAGTTTACAGACCCCGTGACTATTCCAGCGGGTGGTGTTTGGTTAGAAGTTTATACACCTGGAACCACTTTGAACTCAAGAATCGTTCAAACGCCCGAAACTTGTGACGGATCTACCGGAACAGGTGAAATGACGTACATCAACGCTCCGGCTTGTGGATTTAATCCGCCTGTAACTTTTGCCTCTCAGGGCTTTTTCTTAGATGCGGGTTTCACTTTGGGTTACAATCCGGGAGAATTGACAGCAGAACCAGATGCAAATCCTACCAATCCAGATGCTAACCAATTTGCCAGTGGAGATTTATTACCTATTGGAGTTCACTGCTTTGAATACGAAGCAGAAGATGCAGCTGGTAATGTAGCTACCTGCGAATGGTGTGTTACCGTCGCGGAATTCCCCAATCCAGTTCAGACCTTAGCTTGTAATGACCACGTCAACATCACAGTGGATGAGGAGTGTAATGCCGTTGTGAATGCGGACATGGTACTTGAAGGAGGACCTTATGGGTGTTACCGGGATTATATCGTAGAAGTCGCTAATGATATGGACTTCAACGATATTATTGCAAGCAGCGAACCTGGAGAAGAAGGTGTTGCTTTAGGATCAGCCCAGGTTGGAGGTTCTTATTTCGTTCGGGTCATTGATCCCGAGACTGGAAACTCGTGCTGGGGAACATTGACTGTTGAGGATAAATTAATTCCCGAATTAGAATGTTCACGTTTTGCAGTTGACTGCGGAGCGAATATCACGCCCGGAACAGGTGGTTCCGCATCTGTTGTTTTGGATGACTCCAATGGAGAACCAGTAGGTCCAGACCCCGGTGCTTATCCGCTTCCAGCCATCGCTGATGGCGTTGCCGGAGTTGCGGAGATTACGAATGTTTCGCTTCGGTTAGTGACGGATCATACTTGGGTGGGAGACTTATCTGGAACTTTAGAGTCACCTGCCGGAACTGTGCTAAATGTTTTCCCTCAACCCGGCGGTGGTGGTTGCGCTGGTGATGGATTAGATGTCTTATTTGACGATGCAGCAGTAAATACCAATGCAGATTTTGTAAATACATGCAATAACAACCCGGCTATTGAAGGCGAATTCCAGCCGCAAGATGCTTTTGCGGGCCTTAATGGCGAGAACCCTGCAGGTGAGTGGATTATCACTATTAATGATGCATTATTTGGAGATGGAGGTGAGTTTTCTGTAGCTGAAGTTCTCATCGATTATAATTTCTCTATTCCATTTCCATTTGACTTCACAGGAACGCCTATCTTAATTGATGACAACACTTATCAGGTGTCTGGTTTCGATCCTTGTGGTGATGTTACGGCAAGTTACGAGGATGAAATTGTAGAAATCTCTGATTGTGATAGCGAATTTTCAAGTCAAATATTCAGAAGCTGGACGGTAGTCGACCCAAGTGGAAATACAGTAACATGCCAAGATACAATTGATGTAGTTCGATCGTCTCTAGAGGATATTACCATTCCACCAAATTTTGATGGAATCGATCAGCCGGCATTGGCTTGTGATGGTGGAAATTGGGACTTAAATGGAAATGGGTATCCCGATCCGGAAGAGACCGGTGCGCCCAATGCAGAGATTTGCGATAATCTTTTGACAACATCAAAAGACCACGTCATAGATGTATGTGAGGGAACGTTCAAAATTTTGAGAGATTGGACATTTGTTGACTGGTGTACCAGTGAAACACTGGAGTTCCAGCAGCTGATTAAGGTTGAAGATACAGAAGGTCCTGAGGTAGTTTGCCCACCAACGGCAACCATATCTACAGGTTCAAACAGCTGTATTGCGAATTACAGTGTACCTGACCTAACAGGAAATATTACGGATGAATGCTCTCCTACAGATGTGAGCTGGACCGTAGAAAGTAGTGCGGGTGAAGTGATTGACTTTGGAAATCAAGTTTTCCAAATTATCAATCTTCCAATCGGAACCCATACACTTACGTATACAGCTTTTGACGGATGTGGTAATGAGAATACATGTCAGCAGACATTGATTGTTCAGGATGCTATTCCTCCCGTAGCTGTTTGTGACCAGAATACGAAAGTCTCTTTAGGTGCTGACGGAACCGCTCGCGTGTTCTGGCCTACATTTGAAGACGGTAGTTACGACAATTGTGAGATTGACCGAATCGAAGTACGACGAATGGATCGTGAGTTTGACTGTGAACCCAACAGCTTCTTCTTTAAGGAGTTTGTCGAGTTTTGCTGTGCAGACCTTGATCGCAATCCGGTTCAGGTCTTGTTTAGAGTAACTGACCTAAGTGGAAATCAGAATACATGCATGATTAATGTCACCGTTGAAGACAAATTGCCACCGTCTGTTGTTCCGCCAAGAGATCTAACGATCAGTTGTGCGTATCCTTTTGATGAGTGGAATTTAGATGAGTTTGGTACAGTAGCTAATTTAACAAATGGCGAAGTGCGTCTGACGCGTCAGATTTTTGACGAAGATTATGAGCGAGAATGCCTGAATAATAATCAGTATGATCCAAGTATCCCAACTTATGAGTTCCTTGACGGATTTGCTCAAGACAATTGCTCATTAGAGGTTTCTTCGGATTATAATGACCAACGCGATGATTGTGGAACAGGTTTGATTATTCGTACATTCCGAGCAGTTGATGCAGACGGCAATGCGACCACGGCCTTCCAGCAATTGACTATAGAGCAGTGCTCGCCATTGACTGAGAATGCCATTGACTGGCCAAATGATCGCGAATTAGATTGCGATGAGAATGGCGACTACAGCACCGATCCGGATGCGACCGGTGAGCCTGAGATTGATAACCTTAATGGTTGTTCTCAGATAGCGATTCGCTTCGAAGACGAGATGTTTGAAGTTACCCCGGATGCTTGTTTCAAAATTTTGAGACACTGGACGGTACTTGATTGGTGTCAGACGGATGCGAATGGTGATAACTTAACCTTCGAATACACGCAAACGATCAAGGTTAACGATGATCAGGCACCTGAATTACTAGCTTGTGATGATGTCACTTTCTGTGATACCGCAGCTGTAGGGTGTACTGGATTTGCAAATCTGGTACAGGAAGTTGAAGATTGTACTCCAGAAGAGTTTTTAAATGTGACATGGAGAGTGAAGCCGTTTAACGCGGGTAATAATCCAAATGATGACATCGTAGGAACCGGATTGGATGCCAGTGGATTGTATCCTTTCGGTACTCACCGAATTACATGGATTATTGAAGATATGTGTGGTAATGTCGGTACTTGCCAGTATCTATTTACTGTAGAAGACTGCAAGTTGCCAACACCAGTTGTGATTAATGGATTAGCGACCGTAGTGATGCCATCCAGTGGGTGTATAGATGTGAATATTGACTTATTTGATGCGGGTAGCTTTGATAATTGCGGACCGGTTCAATTTAGTTATTCTTCAGATGTGAATGATACCATCGCTACCTTCTGCTGTGAAGATGGCTTAGGTACGAAGGAAGTCGAGTTTTGGATAACAGATGCGGTTGGAAATCAGGAGTTTGTAATTACGAGTATCCGTATTCAGGATCCGAACGAATTCTGTGGAGATCCTTCTCAGCCGTCGATTTCGGGTAAAGTAGAAAGTGCTGCACATCCTGGCGTAGGCGTGGAAAAAGTTGAGATGAAGCTAGAGGATATGTCGGCTCCAACACCATTGTTCCGTCAGACAAATGAAAATGGCGAGTTCCTATTCAGTGCAGCTGAAGAACAGTCTTATACATTGAGTGCACGGAAAAATGATGATCCGTTAAACGGGGTGAACACATTTGACATCTTGTTGATGCAGAGACACATCCTCGGATTAGATCCGATATCAGATCCCTATGCATTAATTGCAGCGAATGTAAACGATGATGCCCGCATCAGTGGTGGTGATATCGTCGAGTTACGAAGAGTGATTCTGGGTATTGAGTCTGAATTTCCGAATAACGATAGTTGGAGATTTGTAGATGCTTCAGAAACTCTGGAGCCCGCTCAATTGCCAAGACAGTATAAAGAGCAGATTTCCATTTATGATCTCGAGTCAGATGTGGCAGATCAGGATTTTGTTGCAGTGAAAATTGGAGATATTGACGGAAGCGCGGCACCGAATCAGGCCATGGGATCTGAGGCGGAAGGCCGAAGCGGAGCTTTGGTACTCTCAGCTGAGAATGCGACCCTGGAGGCAGACCAGACTTTCGACTTGGCTATCACCAGCAAGATGTTTTCTGAAGTCTTCGGATATCAGGTGACATGGAACTTGAGTGGGGTAGATGTGGTTAGTGTCGAGTCAGGTGCTGCTGCAATGAATTCGTCTAATTATGCCATCTTTGATGATCATATGACGATGAGCTGGCATGCAGTGGATGGATTAGAAGCTGAGGCTGATGAGGTATTATTTACGGTACGACTTCGAGCTGCCGATCGCGTTCGCTTGAGCGAAGCTATCACACTAAGTAGTGATATCACTCGCAATGAAGCGTATGTAGGTACAGCGACAAGGTCAGTTGACCTTCGATTTGAAGAGTCTAGCGCTAAGGAGTTTGCATTGTACCAAAATATGCCGAACCCCTTTGAGAGCAAAACTGTAATTCGATTTGATTTACCGAAGGCCGGTCAGGCCACACTCACCATTTTTGATGGTGCAGGAAAAGTGATCAAGGAGATTGATGGTGATTATTCAAGAGGTGAGAATTTCGTCGAGGTACGTCGATCTGATCTTATGGGCAGCGGCTTGCTATACTACCGTTTAGAAAGTGGTGAGTATAGTGCCGTGAAGAAGATGATTTTAATGGAGTAATGAATCTCTAAGTAGATTTTTGCTTCAATAGCAAATAGAAAAGCCTCGCATGGAACTCCATGCGGGGCTTTTTTTTCTGGTGCGCCTTTATTCGAACTAATTCTGTAGGTAAAATCAAATGTCTAAATGGGGATGAATGTTACCGACGACTTTTTTTAAGTTCAAGCACTTCCATTTGCGATAGCGATGCGCAGCAGGCCCGACCGCAGGGAGGGAGATCCGGGCTCGTGAAGTGCGGGGTGCGAAGGCCGAGACCGGAGCCGAGCGAATAGAGAGCTGCGAAGCGTAGCGCCTCGACCACCAGGTGGGGGTCGAGGATCGCCCTTATAAAAAATCGGAATTTCATTGTATTATTGAGGCTCGAACGAGTGAAAAAAATATACGATATATGAGTGATATGCAATCAGTAAAAGTGCCTTTGATTGACCGGGCAATATTTTTTGATCATCCAGAGATCGCCGGGGGAAAGTTGAGCCCGGATGGAACACTGATTTCTTTTTTGAAGCCGTATCAGGGTATTTTGAATGTATGGGTCAAATCACTGGCTTCTGACATGGAAGAGGCCATACCGGTAACCGCAGCGGATCGGCCGATGTCGGGTTATTTCTGGTCCCGGGACGGGAAGTATATCGTGTATGCCTTAGATCGAAATGGGGATGAAAACATTAATATTTACGCGGTCGATCCCCATGCAGAGAAGGCATCCGGAGGCGTGCCCCCATCGCGCAATTTGACTCCCTTTGAGTCTGTGTCGGCTCGAATTTATCAGGCGGCCTGGACGGATTCCGATTTGTTTTGGGTGGGCTTGAATGACCGGGATGAGGCCTGGCACGATCTGTATGCACTCGAACTTTCGACTGGCAACCTGACGCGCCATTTTACGAATACGGAACGCATGACGGGCTATGTTTTTGATTGGGAAGATGAGCTCCGTGGGTTTTATCAAACCGATGAGAAGGGCGTAACTCAGATTTTGTACAAGGAGGGTCACAATTTGAAGCCCATTTTTGAAGTGCCGGTTTCAGAGTCGGTTTCCGTGGTGGGCTGGACGCCTGACAATAAAAAGATGTACCTGGTAACCAATGAGGGCGAGCGTGACTTACTCACGCTTTGCACCCTGGATCCGGCGACCGTCGAGGTAGAGGAGGTGGAGTCTGACCCGGAGGGAAGGGTGGATATCGATGGTGTTCGATTTGACCGCCATACCCGGGAGATTATTGTCACTTCCTATGTGGATGAACGCGAGCGCAAATATTGGAAGCAAGATGACTGGGAAAGGTATTATGCAGAATTGAATGAGCGGTTTCCGGATCGCGAAGTTGACTTTCAGAGCAGTGACGATGCGTACGAGCGATTTTTAATTTCGCTGACTGGAGACCGTTACGCGGCCTCTACCTGGCTGTATATACCATCCCGCGATGTGCTCCATAAAGTGTATACGCCTCGCCCCGCTCTGGCAGAGGTGGAGGGTTTTTTGGCGCCCATGAATGCCATTCGTTACGAGAGTAGTGATGGATTAGAGATTCCCGCTTATTTGACTCTCCCTCGTACGGCTGAAGAAAAGGATTTACCACTGGTTGTGCTGGTCCACGGAGGCCCTAAAGGCCCTCGCGATTACTGGGGATATCACCCCTTGGTTCAATTTCTGGCCAATCGGGGCTATGCTGTTTTGCAGCCTAACTTCAGGGCCAGCGGAGGCTATGGAAAGAGCTTTTTGAATGCAGGTGACCTCGAATGGGGGCGATTAATGCAAGACGATATTACCTATGGTGTTCAGTATTTGATTCGCGAGGGGATTGCGGATTCCGATCGGATCGGAATTATGGGCGGAAGTTATGGTGGGTATGCGACACTGGCGGGATTGGCTTTCACACCCGAACTGTATGCTTGTGGCGTGGATATTGTCGGTCCCAGCAATCTATTCACCCTTTTGGAGTCTATTCCACCTTATTGGGAAGCCGGTCGCGCCTTCTTGTATGGTATGGTGGGGGATCCGGAGACGGAATCCGGCCAAAAACGAATTCGCGAGGCCAGCCCCTTATTTCACGTAGATGAGATCCGCCGACCCTTACTCATCGTTCAAGGAGCTAATGATCCTCGGGTTAAGCAAGCAGAGTCCGATCAAATCGTGCGCGCGCTGGCCGAAAAGGGCAAGCATGTATCTTATTTATTGGCAGAGGATGAAGGACACGGATTTCGCAAACCGATCAATCGCATGGCAATGTACGCTGAGATCGAGCACTTCCTCGCGGAGGAGTTGGGCGGTCGATATCAAAAGGAAAAACCCGTGGAGGTTGCTGATCGCCTGCCGGAGCTATTGGTAAATGTGAAAAGTTTAATATCCGGAGATGAAAAGTAATACCGAGGTACGCATAGCTCTGCTCACGGAGGAAAAATACATTGACCCTTCGAATACGGATTGGTATATGGACCAGGTGTTATTAGAGGACAACTTGCTTATAGAAGCCCTGGAAAAGAGCGGAGCTCAGGTTACCAAAGTAGGTTGGACACAAACAGGGGTGGATTTTTCTACGTTTGACGCGGCTGTTTTTTCCTCAATTTGGGATTACTATCGATACCCCACCGATTTTTCCAAATGGATAGACCGCGTAGAGGGACAAACGACTTTTTTCAATTCCATCGCGCAAATACGGGATAATATGGACAAGCGGTACTTGATCCGCTATCAGGACATGGGTCGAAATGTCGTACCGACGAAATATGTCCCGGCAGGAAGCTCCTGGTCCGATACCCTTTGGGCCGAAGATCTTGATTCTGATCATCTCGTCATTAAACCTGTCATAGGTGGTGCGGCTGTCGACACCTTCCAGTGGAAGGTGTCAGATGCCAATCAGGACTTGAGTCCTATGCAAGAGGTCCTGGCAGAAAAGGCTATGATTGTTCAGCCTTTTGTTCCAAGTATTCAAACTTTTGGGGAAGTCAGCCATATTATTTTTGATGGAAAATATTCTCATTCCATTCTGAAGCGCCCGCGCGCCGGGGACTATCGCGTACAGGACGATCATGGAGGGCGGGTGGATGATTACATAGCGACTCCCGCTGAAATTGATTTGGCGCTATCCTGGCTCGAGCCCTTGAATGAGGAACCTGTTTACGCGCGGGTTGATCTCGTAAAGGGGATAGATGGAGCCTGGTGGCTCGGTGAGCTAGAGCTCATTGAACCTGAATTGTGGCTGCGAAGAAACCCATTAGCTGCCGAAGCCTTTGCTCAGTCTGTTCTACGGCGCCTGTAAACTTCCATTTCTGTCAGGCGAAAGAAAATGGGGACTGCAAAAGGGCTCAATTTATGGAAACTTTTACCCCCCTGTAACCATTTAATAGTTAGATACTTATAAAACTACATCTGAACATGAAACTACGAACGACATATTCTTTTTTAGGATTTATCCTTCTTCTTTTATCCTGTGGTGGTGAACATCAACAAGATTCTACGCAAACGCAAACTGCAGAGCATTGGATTAATAAGGCCATAGAGGCTCACGGAAGTGACGCCCTTGAACATGCTGAAGTCATATTCACTTTTAGAGAGGCAGACTATTTAGTTAAAAAAGACGGTCACGATTTTTATTACCAACGTCAGCAGGTCGATACTTCCGGTCGGCGCATTATTGATCAGGTTTGGCCCGACAGCACTTACCGAACCATCGATGGCAAGCGACAACTACTTACACCCAAAAAAGCGAACGCAATTAGTGAATCTATTCATTCTGTGGTTTACTTTGCCTTTTTACCTCAAGCTTTGAAAGACCCTGCTGTTCAGTCGGCTTACATCGATCAAACACAGGTCAAAGGAGAAATGTACCACCGCATTAAGGTGACCTTTGATGAGGAAAATGGTGGACAGGATCACGAAGATGAATATCTGTATTGGATCCACGATACGAAACACACGCTGGACTACCTGGCGTACAATTTTCAAGTGAATGGGGGAGGGGCGCGCTTTCGCGCTGCAGAAAACCCACGGGAAATTGCCAACGTCCGTTTTCAGGATTACAAAAACTACAAGCCTGTTGATGAGGGTAAAGAACTCATGAGGCTGGACAGTTTGTACGAGCAAGATACCTTAGAGTTAGTTTCTGAAATTCAACTGCAAAATATCGAAGTCGCTATCGTGAAGGAGTAACTCCGGCCGTTATTTTTTAGGGACTGAGAGAGAATACGGTTACATCCTTGAAAGACTAATAAAATCCGCTCTTTTCATTTGAACTTTTACTCAGAGTTTTGGGAATTTTTCTTACTTTAGAAAAAAAAGTCAAGATGTCGTATGAATGGGGGAAATGGCTGATGGTCGCCGGAGGAATCTTGCTGCTATTTGGTCTTTTACTCTACCTATTTGGAAATATTCCTATTCTGAGCAGACTTGGAAATCTCCCTGGGGATATCCACATCAAAAAAGAGAATTTTCAATTGTACGTTCCGCTTACGACCATGATTTTGTTGAGTGTTTTGTTTACGGTACTATTCCGGATCATTTCATATTTTCATAATGTAAGCTCATGAGAAATTATCAGTATAATGCGTTGGGACTGCGCCGGACAGATGCCGCCTGGCTTATTTTTTATGTGATCATTTTAGTTATTGATATCAGTTTTATCCATCAAGATGTGGATTTCTATCGTTGGTTTAGTAAGCCCGTTCTGATGTTGACCCTTCTTATTGTGCTTTGGCGGACTGCAGATTACGAATTCAAATATGCATTTCGCCTTCATTTTTTGGCGCTATTCCTTTCTTGGATAGGAGATATTTTCCTTCTCACGGACTTATTTATCACAGGCCTTATTGCTTTTTTATGGGCGCACATATGCTACATCGCCCTCATGGTAGATCTTGGGATTCGCCTTAAAGGCATCCGGTTTTGGAGTCGATCCATTCTCACTTTAATTATCGCCGGTGGAGTAGGGTACTATATTGGCCATCACCACCCCGATCTTCAATGGGCTATTCTCGCTTACACCGTAGTCATCTTGATCATGTTTCAATTTAGTACATTGGTCAAGCCTTATGCCCCCATAATCATAGCCGGGGCACTATTCTTTGTCATTTCCGACTTCTTGCTCGCATATGGTCGGTTTATTCCGCCATTCGATTGGCACATTTTGGCAGAGTGGAAGGCAGAAGCCGTCATGTTTACCTATGGTCTGGCTCAGCTCTTGTTGCTGCTAGGTTTTCGTAAAGTGGGGCGCTCTCAAAATCTAATCTTCTCAAAATAAACCGTTATGAACCGCACCCATTTTTCATATAATCTTATTTTGCTATTCATTTTGGTGGTTTCCATTCTTCCTCAAGGACAAGCTCAGAAAGATAATCCGCGCATCACCTATTTACATTGCGGAGGGTGGATTCAGGTTGAAGAGGGGATTTATGATACGGCAAAAACCATAATTATCCATGATGATCGGATCTCCCAAATAGCGGAGGGCTATTTGCCTGTGCCCGATTCAGCAGAGTCTATAGATCTACGAGAATTTACCGTTATGCCCGGTTTATTTGATTTGCATGTTCATATCGAAAAAGAATACAGTAAGAATTATTACCTCGAACGTTTTACACTCAATCCGGCTGATCGCGCTTACCGCTCCGTCGGTTATGCCCAGAAGACCTTAAAGGCTGGCTTTACTACCGTTCGCGATCTTGGCGGAACAGGGGTCAATATTAGCTTGCGTGACGCCATTAATGAGGGAGCCGTCGTAGGACCTCGGATCTTCACCGCCGGACGTTCCATTGCCACCACAGGCGGCCACGCAGACCCTACCAATGGATTTAAAGAGGAGTTGATGGGAGATCCCGGTCCGCTTCTGGGCGTTGTAAATGGACCTTTAGAGTGCAGAAAGGCTGTCCGTCAACGATATAAGAATGGAGTCAATGTTATAAAAATTACCGCGACAGGCGGGGTATTGAGCGTTGCTGCAAGCGGGCTCAATCCTCAGTTCACTGATGATGAACTCGAGGCCATTGTTAGCACAGCCAATGATTACGGCTTGTTGACCGCTGCCCATGCTCATGGTGATGAAGGAATGCAGCGGGCGGTCCGAGCCGGTATTCATACTATTGAGCATGGCACCTTTATGTCCGACTCAACCATGCAATTGATGAAAGAAATGGGAACGTATTACGTGCCCACTCTCTCCGCCGGCCAGGCTGTAGCCGAATACGCAGATATTCCCGGTTACTATCCCGATGTGGTCGTCCCCAAGGCCAAGTCTGTGGGCCCCGAGATCCAGTCCACTTTTGAGCGAGCCCATGCAGCAGGTGTTAACATTGCTTTTGGAACTGATGCCGGCGTATTCCCCCATGGGCAGAATGCGCGGGAATTTTCGCTTATGGTGCAAGCAGGTATGTCCCCGGCAGAAAGTATCCAGTCTGCCACCATCGTTGCGGCCCGCTTATTGGGCGTGGACAATGAGCTAGGTAGTTTATCTGCCGGCAAAGTGGCCGATATCATCGCAGTCCCCGGAAACCCTTTGCAAGACATACATCTTATGGAAAAGGTCAACTTCGTTATGAAAGAAGGAGAAGTTTATTTTTCAACAGAAAAAGAATAAGGGCGTGCCCCAGCGCTGTTTTGGGTGTGCCGGACCTGATTTGATAAATTGCCCCGCATGACTCCCCCTATTTATACCTATATAATCTTCAGGTGACCGCGCTGGGTCGGGCTATCCGCTTGTAGTGCCGGGCCGCCCGGCCGGCATCCGTAGCGCTGCGGGGAGTTTCCAGGGTCACTTCCTCGCTTTACGGCTGCATCGCCCGGGTGGCCCGTCCCTATCGCTTCTATCCCTCACGCGAATATTCTGCATAGGCTTGTACATCTAAATTGTTATGAGGAGTAATAAAGGGGTGGGAGGCCAACCGATAGGTGCAAAAGCGAGCTCGATACCTGCATTGTTTGACCAGCGATTGGGTTATAAAACAAAAAACGATTTAGGTCGGGAAATGCCGGGAGATTATTATATTGAGAAAAAAAGATGGATCTAGTGGGAAAGCGATACTTCTTCACAGGCGGCACCTCCGGATTGGGCAAAGCGGCTGTGCTGGCAATGGTCAAAAAGGGAGCGAATGTCGTATTGACGAGTCGATCCGAAGAAAAAGCCGAAGTTCTTCGCAGGGAAGTAAGTAATATAGGATCAGATATGGTTTCCCGGCTTGAATTTGTCGATTGCGATTTAGGTTCTTTTCATTCAGTAGTTTCTGCCTGTGACACTGTAGTAAGCAAGTACGATCGATTGGATGGGATCATTAATAATGCTGGCGTTTGGTCCTTTTCAAAGGAAGAATCTGAAGATGGAATTGAAAAGACACTTCAGGTTAACTTACTGGCACCTTATGTAATTGTTCATCGCCTGGAAGGGCTGCTCGGTCCGGAGAGTAAGCTTATCCAGACCGCCTCAGCGCTCCATCAGGGGAAGTTTAATTTTGACAATCCGGAATTTGCCAAATCGTACAGTGGATTTAGAGCATATCGTCAATCCAAGTTGGGTATTATTTTACTGACGCGATGGTGGGCTGATACATTTTCTGATCGGGAAATTTACTCTTTTTCTCAACATCCGGGACTTGTTAGTACGGAATTAGGCAGGGGAGGAAATTGGTTGGTTCGAAAGTTTTTTGACTGGTTTGGGAAAACACCTGAAGATGGGGCACAAACGTTATTGCATTTAATTCAAGCGCCTGTCCAGGATCTGGAAAATGGAGCATATTATAAGAATGAGAAGCCGAAGGGGACCGATACCGTAGCGAGCAAATCCATGGAGATGGCCCAAAAGGTGGATGAATTATGTCGCTCATATACTCAGGATTATCTTCCTGAAAAGTAAGGAATCGGGGTTCTTTTCGTTAAATCAAAAACTATACTGATGAAAAATATACTTTTTAGTTTCGTGCTGTTATTTGGATTGGCGTTCGGCGCCTATGCTCAAGAGCCGATCACCAAGACTTCCCGGCACGACTTTCAAATGACTATTGACGAGCTAAAATCCACCATTGAGGCGATGGATCTTAAGGTTATTGCCGAAGTACCGCATAGCAAAGGAGCTGAAATGAGTGGCCTTGAATTGCCGCCAACCCATCTGCTTATTTTTGGGAACCCCAAGGTAGGGTCTCAACTCATGCAAAAAGATCAAGGGATCGGATTGGATCTACCACTGCGAATGCTGGTCTATGAGCAAGAGGGGAAGACATACCTGTCTTACCACGACCCCAAAAACCTGGCAGGTACTTATGAACTTGGCGAGAAAGCACGTATACTCAATAAAATGAGTCAGGTCATGGGAAATATTTCAAATTCTG
>CAZVFU010000054.1:0-15420 GCA_964626595.1 uncultured Saprospiraceae bacterium | reverse complement strand
TCAAAAGTCCAAAATGGACAAATCTGCATTTGAAATGCAGATTTGTCCATTTTTAAGATAGAATATAGAACACGAAAATGTTCATAATGATTGTATATCAAGCTTAATGGTTGAAGCAATGCTTACTCAGAGCGTGGCATACAACCCCTCTCCATCCCTATATATCTCGCGCTAACCCGTGTTCTGTAGAAAAGCAATTATGAAAAGCGGATCGTGTGGCGTCTTAGCGGTATTTTTTTGATTTGCCTGGATTTTTTTGGACTCGAGATATCTTAACCAGCTCCTGAGGTACCTTTAATCCAGTCCTACCCAATCTATTTTCATTTCGAAGCTTTCAGCCTTTTTATTTCCAAAAAGAACACCAATTTCTGCTATGGTTTCTGCTGGAAAGTTCGGTCGATCCAATGTCCGACCGCGAAAGGAGGGATAAAAATCTTCTAAAGGAAGTCGAACCGTTTCCCATTCTCCGGAGGTTTCATAAAACTGAATGTAAGAATACGAATCCCTGGCGCGAGATTTTATCCGAAATTGATAGCGCTTTCCATCTCCTTTTATCCGCAAGACCAAATGAGTTTCATCGCCCACTTCAAAAGGCTCGGGTCGATACCGCAAAGAGGAAAACCCTCCATTATTTTGAAGAGAGATCTTACCGTGGTATACAGCATGACCGTCCTCATTTAGGTCAATGTGTCCCTGAGATAGGCCACCCATGACTCCATCATCGATAATACGCCATGAAGAAGTGTCCGAAGAAGGGGAAAAGTCGAAAAGGAGTGTTTGTACCATAAGAAAAAAGAGGATTGGGATTGTCTGCATGTATCTTTAACAGGGAAAGGGCACTAGAGTTTTGAATGATCTGTTTCCTTCCCAATCTCGCGTTTTTCAGCGTTCCATAAAAAAAGGGCTATGGAACGCAGCAGACTAGATGCAGCGCATACCTTAGCCCCCTGTTCTCAGGCCACCTTCAATATCTACAACATAAACTCTTCCGTTTACTTCAACACCATGCCTTGAAAGCCTTACTCTTCATACCTCTCGTAATACATAATAAGTTCGTCAATTTTAACATGAAATCCTGTTGAGTCCGGTCGGTACAAATCAAATTGAAGCGTAGCCTCTTCTTCGGACATATCTAAATGCCAAAGTCCCTCACTGAAACCCTCTGCATCCATAACGATATCAATAGAGGTTTCACCTTGCATAGGAAGCTCAGCATTATCAGGCTGAGCATTCTCAAAAACAATAGGATAATATGCGTAAAAATCAGCTTGTTCATGGTAATCAGAAGAAAAAAGTCTAACTAAAAACTGCTCTGGAAAGGCTTTATCATAATCGCTCCCACTTGATCCCAAGAGACCACCGAAGGACTTGTGATCCTGTGGAACAAAGAGAAGGTCGTACATCTCAAAACTTTCGATATTAATATTCCCATCATGTCCTACTCGTACGTATATAGAGTCATTTAAAGGTTTACATTCATGTGGGTCATCTGCACCCATGAAAGACGTATTATAGTCAGTGTAGTACCCTTCGGGACAGGAACACCTTCCCTCAGTACAATTCAATTCCCCGGAACAAGGGATATTACACCCGGTCGATAAATCATTAATCCGGTCTTTGTCTTGCTGACATCCGATGAAACCCAAAAGAAATGCGATCAATAGAATGCTTTTATTTAATAGGTACATATATAGTATTTTCGGGTTGAGAATGATGAGATACCGTTTTTACAGTCTTGTAGCTGCCATCATCGAAGAATAATAAAACAAAATAAAGACCCGGATATTTAGGGTTTCGAATCGAAATAGTATTACTTTTCACCAACTGAACTTTCTGGGTTTCTCCAACTTGTCTTCCATTTATGTCAAATAATTGATAGCTTATAGGAGTTTTATTATTAAATTTAGAAACTTTTTTTTTAAATAACGAAAAAAATCTAATTTTTTATTCGTCAAAACAACCCTCCATCTACCAATGTATACCCCGCATCAGCGATGGGGAGCAGTGGCGAACGCAGTGAGCCAGACCGAGGGCACCGCAGGGGATCGAGGGCCGAGCGAATAGCGAGCTGCGTACCGTAGCGACCGCGTTCCGAGGAGCGCGAGGCGCTCTCGAGGACGGGGAGATGCCCAAAAAAATATTAAAAACGGCTAAGCTGGCTTCTTCTTGAGATCGGCGACGATGAGATTCAAAAGCGACATGATGATGGAGAAAAACAGGGCGCTCCACCAGCCGGCCACTTCAAAACCCGGGACGATGGCGTGGGTGAGCATCACCATGGCGGCATTGATGACTAAAAGAAATAAACCCAGTGTGAGAATGGTGAAAGGGAGGGTGAGGACGGTGATGAGCGGCTTGATGGTGACGTTAATAACCCCGAGGACTAAGCCGACGAGAATAGCGACCCAAAAATCGTTCACCTCAACGCCGGAGAGCAAATAGCTGGTGATGTAGACAAAGGCGCCGTTGAGCAAAATACGGACGAGTATATTCATCTTAAACTGATTGATTTAAGGGAATATACAAAATTATTTTTGAGCGGTAGGAATGGTCATTTTTAAAATTTCAATGGGGTGTTCTTTCCATCCGGCGACGATATACGTTTCACCCTGTATTTGAATGGGACTCAGGCTTCTTAACTCGCGATTAAAGCGATTGATGAGACCTTCCTGCGGTACAAATTGCCACTCATTTTCTGCGGTTTGAATCAGGACAGCGAGTGACAGGGCGTCTGTGCGAGCGCTTTCGATCTCCAATTCGAAATTATTGCCGCCCAAAATAATGTCTGTAAGACCATTTCCGGTGAGATCGGCGGTAGCAAAGGTGTGTACACCGGCCCATTGGATCTGGGGTGGGAAGGCCCGAAATTTGCCAGGGCCACGGGCCGAGCAGGACAGATACCCTGAGCGCAATTCGGAGGCTTTCCGATGGATATGATCCGTGGAATTTAAAGAAACCAGATCTTCGATTCGGGCCTCGGCATAGGTACTAAATTTCACGAAATCGGAGCGCAGGGAAGGCATGAGTTCCATGAGCGCATCCCGTCGGGGCACCGGTACTTGCTCGCCTTGCATATAGTGAGTCAAAATGGGGGTGTGGCGACCGCTGCCATCAAAATCAGCGGCAAAAACTTCAATAGGCTGTTCGGGGCGTGCCCGCCAGCGAGTATTCTGACCAAAATTACCGGCTAAAATTTGCAGGGGCCCATCGTCCTGAAACTGGCATGCGTGCAAACTGTTCCACCATCCTTCGCTATCCTTCACCTCCATGGGATCTGCAAAACCAGACTCGCTCTGGGAATAGAGGGTAATCGGCATCCATTCTCCGGCGAGAATGAGGTCAGTCTGTCCATCAGCTGTAAAATCTGCGGCTATGGCACTGTTGATCAAACCCGACGGTGGCGCTGCTGTCCAAATCGATTGGGGTGCAGGTGTTAATTTTCCATCCTGATTCCATAACATATAGGATGTGGCAGCTTCGGGGTATCGATTAGGAATAGCTCCGCCGCCGACAAATACATCGGTCAGACCATCCCCATTAAAATCGCCGGTGGCCACTGCCCCGGTAGGACTGCTTTTCATCGGTAGCGTTCCTCGCTCTATACCTTTCCCCTCCTGATTGATGTACAATCGGTCACGATAGGCCAGAGTACGAACTGACTCCGAATATCCGCCGCTTCCTATGTACAAATCGGGAAAGCCATTTCCCGTCATATCCAGGACGCCGACTGCGACATCTTCATACATGGCTTCACTCGTAAAAAAATCTTCAAATACGGATGTGAATTCGCCCTTAGCGTTTTGCAGAAAGAGGGCGGGAGCCTGGCCACGTGCTCCTCCTACAAACAGATCCTCTCTTCCATCCTGATCAAAATCCAATACTTCGACCACGGGGCCTTTTCTGGACAGGGCTCGGGGCAAGAGAGGTTCGCGTTTTAGGTCGATAAAGTCGTTTTCCGTGTGCGTGAAGTCGAGTTCCACATGCGGTTTGAGATAGGTGGTGGCCGAAGGTAAGGCCTTCCAATTGCCAGGGCTTGCATCAGCATGGTCTGCAGTCACGGTTTGGTTTGCATCTACATCGAGAAGGCGCTGAACGCGTCCATCCGGCCAACGAATGACGATCGAATCGACTCGCGAATCTGAGCCCAGGCCAAAATGAGCTGTAGCGGAGGAGTAGGACATAAACCCTTTGCACCGCTGCACGTTTTGCAGCTGTATCTTCTTATCGTAAAAAAGTCGGATGTATGCACCGATCCCATCCGGATTTCCGGAAGGCCCATTCAGTTCGATGCGCAAATAATTATGGTTGTGGATTTGGCGCGCTCGATTTTCATAAATGAAGGTGGGCATATCAAAATTATTGACAACCAAATCTAAATCGCCATCCCCATCTAAATCCGCTGTTAAAGCCCCATTGGAAAAAACCGGCTCGCCCAATCCCCAGTCTGTTGCGCGTGATTTGAAGGTGTAGTCTCCCTGATTTTGATACATATAATTGGCTACAGGCTGAATGGGAACCTGGGCCAGGAGTTTTTCTACATTGTCTTCGGGCAGAGCGGTTCGCCCCACATTCTCGTCGTAATACATCATAAAATCGAGATCAGTCAAATCCCGTCGATAGCCATTGGAAATAAAGATATCTTTCCATCCATCACCATCGAAATCGGCAATCAATGGGCTCCACGACCAATCCGTAGCATCTATTCCGGCAAAACACCCGATATCGCGCATCTTCTGGTCTGTTCCCTGAACGAAAAGAGTATTTCGCATGAGCTGGCGGCCATAATTGTACTTCTCCAACTGCTTGTAGCGATCGTAGCGCATGCTGGTCATTAAGGTTTTCTGGCGATAATGAGTCTCGGGAAGCATATCCAGACTCATAAAATCCAATCGCCCATCATTATTTACATCGCCGGCATCAGCGCCCATCGTATTATTCGACATATGTGGAAAGTAGGCGTCGATGGAGTCGACAAATGTGCCATCACCCTGGTTAATGTAAAGAAAATCAGGTTCAATAAAATCATTGCCAACATAGAGGTCCATAAAACCATCGGCGTTGATATCAAGGGGAGTAACGCTCAAACCATAAGCTTTTTGAAATATACCTGCCTTTTCGCTAACTTCTCGAAATTGCCCCTCACCCACATTCTCAAACAGTCGATCCGCTTCTTCCGGAAATTCAGGTCGTCCATCCCGTAAGATGGTCCCGTCATCGAGTTGTTTGAGGCTCATATTATTGATGAGTTGAAAATCCGTCGGGTGATTGAGGAGAAAGAGATCGAGATCATTGTCGTTATCGTAGTCAAAAAACAGTGCGTGATTGGTATTGGACTGATCGTCTACCCCCCGGGCCATGGCCTCTTCGGTAAAAGTTCCGTCCTGATTATTGATATACAGGGCGTTGGTTCGCATTTTTTTGGGGCTCAGCCCAGAATGGCAGACATATATATCCATGTATCCATCTTCATTGACATCGTGCACAGCCACTCCTGTCTTGAGTACATTCGGGCCAGCCACTCCAGCTACTGCCGTGATATCCTTAAACCGCAGCTCGCCCATATTAATGTACAACTTGTTGGAGGACATGGCGCCCACAAAAAATAAGTCTAATAAGCCATCATTATTAAAGTCGGCCACAGCGACACCGCTTCCATTATACAAATACGTGTAGTTGTAATAGTTAAATGCCGGAGTCTCTTTCAACACATTCTCGAATCGGATCCGCGTATCCTCTGCGCTGAGCTTTTGGAATAAGACTTCGACCGGCGCTTCTTCATGAATCTCATCCAGCGAAACTGTATTTGAATCTGAATCCGTTTGGCATGCCCAGAGACTAAGAAAACCAATGAAAAAGAAAATCGATATCTTACTCATGAATTGTAATTGTTTGTAATACCTGGTCTGCTACTTGATGTCCCTGTTGGACTCCATCTTCCACCGCGGGCCGAAAATGGATGCCGCCATAAATACGACTGACGGCTGCTTCCTCTGATGCGGCCAGAAATGAAGGATATTCACGGGTGGGCAGACCAAACTCAAGTTCCACATCATCTACATATGAGAAATCGTCACCCAAAAGGTGGGTAAGGGCCCGCGCTGCTGCGGTGGATATCACACTATGGCCACTGGTGTACTCCGGGAATGGAGGGGTCTGCAAAGTCGGCATCCATTTCGAATCCCAAAAAGTATTGATCACTGTTTCCGGGCGAATATACCGAGAGCGGTATTTTTCGTCCCAGCAGGAAATGAAACCATCTGCCAAAGCTACGGCTACATAGGCATAGGTTTGGAGTGATTCCCCAAAAGACAAATCCGCTTTTTGACATGCAATGCGGGTGATCCCCATCCAGTGTCCGCCCGGTGTGATTTTCTTTACCGGCTGCATAAAATGACCTTTATGTAATACGACGTAAGGGTTACAGTCCCAAAAGGCCGCAATTTGCCGCTGTTCTTCGGTGAGATTATTCACGATTTCGTAGACCTCCCTGGCCTCTGCATGAAAGGCGCTACCTTCAGTCATATCAAAAGGAGTGGGTGGCTCAGGTGCGAATTGGGCACCTGAATCCAGGGTAAAGGGACGCAAATCCCCCCAATGCGGCTCTATGGGATCCATATAGTTGGGAGGCGTGGGCACCCACATGCCTTTACTTACCGGGCCGACCTGATATTTGGCTCGCGTTCGGATATCGGCTAATCCGTCGGCCTGAGCATAAGCCTCCATTTGTTTTGCACACAGAGATCCCCACTGCCAGCCGGCATCGTAAGCCTCAGGAGTAAGTTGAGCCCGATATTTTGTTTCCAGACTATCGGTCCATTGTTTCCATTTATCGAGTGAGTACACATGTTGTTCACCGGTTTGTAAAAATGCCGCCAGGGCTGCCCATTCAGACTCCTCCTTTGACAAGGATGGCGGCGGCGGAGTTTGCTGACCCCATCCATTGAGTTGTTTAGCAATGACGTCTTCATTCGCATTCGCTGCTGCAAAAGCGTATTGAGCAGCCAAAATGGGATAAACCATGGACCGGCTAGCTAGAGGCGGGCTGGTGATATCATACACATGCACGTCCATCAAGGCTTTTATACTTTGATGCAAATCCGTGCCTGGATGCAAATCCTCTTTGGGCGCTTTGTCTGCCGTCGAACACGACCAGAGAGTCAAGCTCAAAACCAGGCACAAGAATTTAAAATAATTTCTATTCATTTGTGCAAAACTAATAAATATTTAGCTGGAGTCCTCAGTCCCGCAGCCAGAGTTCGTCCCGCTGAGCAGACAAGTATTTGTTTTTTACAATAGAGGCGACAATAAACGCGCCATGTGTTCAAAGAAGATCTTAAATCGAGGTCGCTTTTCCCAGTCTGCGATGTCAATTTGAGTGGCAAAGTTCAAATCGTGGTGGAAGTGCTCCTCAAGGGTGGAATTCATGTCTTGATCGTAAATTAAGGCATTCACCTCGAAGTTGAGCTCCTGGCTCCGCACATCCAAATTGGCGGTACCGAGCATACTGAAATCATCATCGATAATCATAGACTTCGTATGCAAAAATCCGCGCTCGTAGAAATAAATTTTTATACCCGCACTCAACAACTCTCCATAATAGGAATATGCTGCTGCATTCACCAGACGAGAGTCTCCTTTTCGCGGAACGAGAATACGAATATCCAGTCCGGCAGTAGCTACCTGCATCAAAGCTTCTGAGATGGCTTCTACCGGTATAAAATAGGGGGTCGTTATATAGATACGCTCCTGGGCGGCATAAATCGCCGAAATGGTAGATAACATGATATTCGGCTTGGTGTCAGGACCCGAAGCCGCAACCTGAATTAAGTGTCGCGCTTCTTCTATTCGGCGATTTGTAAAATAAGCATCATCTATCCCCGGAATTTCTCCGGTGATGTACT
This sequence comes from uncultured Saprospiraceae bacterium, assembly GCA_964626595.1. Classification (GTDB taxonomy): domain Bacteria; phylum Bacteroidota; class Bacteroidia; order Chitinophagales; family Saprospiraceae; genus JAWLFI01. Next base: position 7,519 of record CAZVFU010000054.1, on the reverse strand, counting down.
TCCAGTTTCCAAAAAATAAATATTGAAAATAAAATACAGCGGGGCCACGAATATATAGATGAGTATCCCGCCAATACCTCCCCCCCTCGGAGTTGATATACCGATCGGCAACATTAACCCCACCGACGAATACATGTTCCCCATCTACAATGACCAGCTTGCGATGATCGCGATAGTTCATGCGATTGGCAAGCAAGCGATACGTAACCTTGTTAAAGGGCATGATTTCTACACCTGCCCTTCGCATTCGGATGGCTAAGCTTTCTCGAATATCCCGGCTTCCAAAATCATCAAAAATGACTTTCACTCTGATTCCGGCCTTCGCTTTTTCAATGAGAAGGTCTGCCAGCCTATTTCCTATGGTATCATTCTCCCAAATATAGTACTCCACATGCACATGGTGTTTGGCCTCCCGGATAATCGAAAATAAACGCTCAAATTTCTCCTCCCCATTCTTTAGAATCTCCAGAGCGTTTCCGTCTGTCAGCGGGGAGTCAATTGCCCGAAACAAAAAATCGGTGGTGTGTCTGTACTTTCCTGCAATGCGGGGGTGGGATGAGGTCACATGATGATGGGTCTGAAACACAAACTGCTTTAACTCTTCAAGAAGTTCCTGATTTCGCTCCAGCTTTCTGGAAAAAAATTGGTTTTTTCGGTAATTCACTCCAAAAATGAGGTAGATGATTACCCCTACCACGGGAAGAAGCAAGATCAATAATAGGTAAGCTAAGGTTTTCGTCACGGTCCTTGTATCCATTATGATCTTCACTGCCAATAGGCCAATGGCGATATAGTACAATACTTGAAGTGTGGGCATTAACCAGGGATAGGAATGAAGAACTGTATTAATCATACCCGGTATCCTTTTCCCTTCTCATGGTGGTCCTGATGTTAAATCGGATAGCCGCAGCGTTCCAGTAATTCGACCGCTCCGGGGTATTCTAAAAAAGTATCTATACGTTCAGTGTCTGTCGTCCGCTTCCATTTTTCTATAGATTTGGCGTGGATATCCTGTACAGGCCCAAAATAGGCCTCATTCTTTCGAACAGTAGTGTAATCATGCCAATCTTGAACTTCATCTGTATACGGGAGCTCCAAAAATGAAAGTAATTTAGCCATAGTATTCTCAAAATCAACGATGAGGTCTTCATAACGTAAAGTATGAACTTGAGGATGGTCTTCGAAAGCTAAGCCCAGGCTGACATCATTGACCCATTTTTCCGGATCGACCCAATATCGCGAAGGATCAGTGGGATGGACAGAGAGCACGACATCCCGGCCATCCCGAATCAGATGAATCAATTTAAACCGACCTTGAAAATGATCGTCTATTTCCCGAATGCGCGTGACATTACTCGGGGACTTTTCCAACCAGCGACGAGCGGTAGGCTTTACCGTATTTTTTAATAAATGAAAATACAATCGGTCCTCCCGGCTGGGATGCCATCGGCCAGATTCATCCTGGTAGACTTTATTAAACAAGCCTAACTCTTTGGGAAAAGCGAAAATCTCCGGATGAGCTGATAATACAGAAAGTAATAAGGTGGTACCGGATCGTGCACATCCTCCAATAAATATCGGCGGATCGGCAAAGTTTTTATTTTCTTTATACCGACCACATTTTTTAACTAAAGGAAAGAATGGCTTTTTCCAGGATCGCAGCATAACTTTGATTTACATGTGATGATCTTACTGAGCGCGAATGATATATTGGTAAGGCAACAAACTGACTTCGGCCTGAATATTCTCATATCCCGCCTTTTTCAACTCATCTATAACTACATCCATGGATAATTTATGATCAACTGGGGGGCCCGTAGGTGCCTCCACTTTAAAAAAGTCAATCACGACCAATTCCCCCCCTTCGGTAAGGCCACTTTTGACTTTAGAAAAATAATCTATTCGGTTTTGAATATGGTGGTAAGTGTTTACGATGAATACCATATCCACCTCAGCCGGCTCAAGATCTGGACTATCGTAGGGAATGAGTCGGGTTTCTACCTGATCTTCCAGGCCTTCCTCCGCTATCCGAAGTCGCACATAGGCCTGAAACTCTCTATCGACATCAGCTGCAATAACCCGAGCTCCCTCGCGAGCCAATTTCACAGAAAAGTATCCGCTGCCGGCTCCAATATCCATCACTGTTTTACCCTTCAGGTCGCCCAGATAATTCAAGACCTTTTCAGGTTGCTGGTACGCATCGCGCTCCTCAGATTCAAACCGCTGAATTAACTCCTCTACCGAGCGCTGATGCATATGTTCGTTGGCTCCATCGGCCGGGTCAGTCTGACCTTCCTCGTGCTGGTGAGCATGCTCTTTTTCCGTTCTGACGGATTCAACTTCCGGCTCCTTCTGCTCCATTTTTTCCTTTTGTGGCTTTTTTCGTTCACCCGGAGGAGCTTCACAGGCCAAAAAAAGGAATCCGGCCAGCATGCTCATTAAAATTGATTTCCACTTCATGATATTATTTTTCTATCCCACAAATAAAAGAGTATTCCCAATCCCACATTCGACAATCCTAAAAGAACTTCCCAGGGACGCTCTATAGCCGTAAATATAATCATCCACAGGGACACCCCCACAAAGAAGACCTGAAAAAACGGATATAAGGGGGATTTGAAATCCCCGTGACTGGGTTTAGATCGACTTCGAATCACAAAGACGCCCGCCACCGTAAGCATAGAGGAAATGCTCAGTAAAATACCACAGTATATTAGAATTTGCTCAAAAGTCCCTGTAAATAGCAAGGCCACCGTGATTCCCCATTGGAGGATCAGAGCGCGAACCGGAATCAGTCCTTTTAATGAGCTAAAAAAGTTCCAAAGGCGAAAATCTTGCCCCATTTTTGCCACGACCCTCGGTCCAACCCAAACCATGGCACTCATGCTCGAAATAAGTAGTAAGGCAATGACGCGCCCCACCCACACCGCAATCGATTCGGAAAACAAATACCCGGCCACCACAGCCCCCACTTCCACCTGCCCTACCAGCGCTTCCTGCGGAGCATGCTTGAGGAACACGTAATGAAGCAAGGTATATAGGATGGTGACCATCAACGTCCCCCCCACTAAAGCTCTCGGCAAACTACGCCGGGGATCGGCAAACTCTTCCGTAATATACGCAGCGGCGTTCCACCCTGAATACGAATAGGTGACATAAATGAGCGCTACCGCAAAAGCCGGGTGTAACCATTCGCTGTGGATAGCCGGCGCATAAACCATCTCATGATCTATTCCCGGCTGCATCCACAGTCCAAAGCCGATGAAGGTGAATATTACCATTAGCTTTAGCGCTGTGCTCACATTTTGAAAAACTGCACTGACCTTCAGATTGACAGAGTGAATTCCGTGCATTATAGTCACTAATCCCACCGCCATCCAGGTACTGGACAGCCCCGAAATCGGCACATATTCCGATACCGCAATAGCTGCGATAGCAATTGGTGCGGCAAAACCCACGGTAATGGAAATCCACCCGGCCAAATAACCCACAAAGGGATGGAAGAGTCGCGATAAAAAAGTGTATTCACCTCCGGATTGCGGAACTTGCGTGCCTACCTCCGCATAACTAAAGGCACCCGCCAAGGCGAACACCCCGCCTAATATCCAAAGTATTAAAATCGTATAGGTGTTCGACAAATCTACAAGTTGATAGCCCAAACTCGTAAAGACACCCGTACCGATCATGTTGGCCATCACTAAGGCCATCCCCGTCATCGTCCCGATGCCTCGCTTCTTCATTTTCTGACTATTGTCCGCTTTGGGATTCGCGTTGTCGGGCGTTGCGCTGCTCCTCCTCTAAATGGTCGGTGTATAAAATCCCATTGAGGTGGTCAATCTCGTGTTGAAAAATAACCGCCGTAAACCCCTCCACCATTTCCAGCTGATGTTTGCCTTCCAGGGTTTCATATTCCAGTAAAATAGCGTAAGATCGACTCGACAGCGTATCCGTTCGGTTGGGAATCGATAGGCAACCTTCGCGACAGTCCTGCTTTTTGGTTGAGAATTGGCGAATTTCAGGATTGATATAACACTCAAAAGGCAATTGTTCTTTATCAAAGCGCTGAACCCATATCAACCGTTGCAATATACCGACCTGAGGCGCCGCTATTCCCACACCCAGAGACATGCTATCCGTCACCGTGTGATACAGTCGCTGGGCAAAAAACCGCACCTCATCTTCATTTCCGGCCAGGTCTATGCTATCGGAAGAGGTTCGCAAAACCACTGAATCGGATGGGTTTGTAATTAAAAAGACCCGCATGGCCTCCGTGCTATCTCCAGAAAAAATCTGCTTGCGCTCGGCCTCGGTAAACACCTCCTTTTCCTGAGGTAGTGTGTAGCAAGCGGTCAAAAACATACCCGCCGCCAACATCCATACCCATGATTTCATACTCTTTTCGTTTTTACGAACATACAGAATTTCCCGGGGAATCTTAGCCTTTCACAAACACCACATTGTCCGATTCCCGCTCCCGCTGACGGAGTTCGCCCTCCACATCTCCACAAGCCTCCATCTCGCCCGAAGCAGTGAGAATGTGAGAATGGTAACCCAGCTCTTTGAGTAACAGCATTGCCTTATGATGTCCCGAAGCTTTGCCCCGCCCCGGCAGAACCTCCATAATCACAATCGGCGAAGCGCGCTGAAGATAGCTCCGCGCGCCTGATATCACCTGATCTTCCGCCCCTTCTACATCAATTTTTATCACATCAGGTCGCAAGTCGTATTCGTCCACCAGCCCATCCAACCGACGTCCCGGCACCTTCACGCCTTCAGGTCGCTGCCCACCATACCAATCCTCATCCGTATACTGTGCACGATCCAACGAATTGTACTCAGAGTACATATTCGGAAACTCATAAAATGTAAGCTCCTCATCCTGGGCAGCTAAAGCCATAGAAAACACCTCCATTTGTGGCCTACGCATTGCATTTCGCTTTAGAATCGCCTGCGTTTTCGGAGCCGCCTCGAATGCCCATACTTTTCCCGAAGACCCTACGCGAGCAGCAGCCAGCAATGAAAAATAACCATAATGCGCCCCCACATCCGCAAAGTGATCTCCCGGCTTCAACACCTTCGCCAGAAAACGAGCCAGGCGGATCTCCGAAGGATGAGACTTCCCCCCAGTCAGATAAATATCCGTGCTTGAAGGAAGCAACACTTCCATTTCCTCCCCAAAAAAAGTCCGCACCCGATACGCACTCGGCCCCAGCCTTCGATACAGCCCTCGGCGATAAACCTGCGCCCAAATATACCGCCACGGACGCGCCAGAAAACGATCCCACCTGGACCCCTCAGCCAGTCGCTGCAATCGCTCGAACCCAGCCTTCCAGGGCCCCTCATCTATATTCGTTTGTAAGCTCATAGACCCTAAAAGTACAATCCCTATCCCCCAATCATTATATTTTTTTAACTTTTTTTTGGGCGTACCCCCCGTCCTCGAGAGCGCCCCTGGCTCCTCGGGACGGCGGTCGGGTCGTCCAGGGGTTCCGTCCTCGAGGACGCCGCAGGCGTTCCTCGGGACCCACCCGCCTTTCGCCGGCTGGCCCTTCCCACCCCTTACGCATAAACTATGTGAGCATGAGGGATGATGACCGAAAATCCCGCAACTTTCTATCTATTCGATCGTCGAGACAGAAAATTCAAAATACACAGATCCTACTGTAAGGTTCAGAAACGTAAGATTGTGGCTATCCTAATTTGGGAAAAGGTAGATAAAAACCACTCTAAATGAAAAAAGCGATCCGTGATAACTTACCACAGATCGCTTTTATGCTTGAGAATGAGAAATCAATTTACTGATCAATAGATCCCGTCACGCGTTTCATGAAGGCGTTCATTGCCTCTTTCCTAGGCGTGCCCGATGCAATATCTTTTTGCACTTCTACCGCCCCATATAGATTGGATAGCATTTCACCCATCACATCGAGTTCTTCATCCTTGATGGACGACACTTCTGTAAGCGCTTCCAGGGTTTCAATCGTTTCGTTCAAATAATCTTCATCGCGATTATCGGCAACAAATTCAATCAGCTTTTTAATTAGCGGTAACCTCATCGACTAATTCTTTCAGTACATCAAATTTATTCGTTTGAACTTGATCGACCTTTTCACCTTTCTTGAAGGCCGCAAAAGTCGGTAAGTTATCCACGTTTGCCAGTTTCCTCGACTCCGGATACTTCTCTGCATCTACCATGACAAAGGTTACATTATCATGCTCCCGCGACAGTTTTTTAAACTTGGGTTTCATGATTCGGCAATTCCCGCACCAACCGGCAGAGTATTGCACGAGAACCGTCTCATTCTGATCTACCACTTCTTGCAGATTATCTGCTTCTAATTCATTTAACATCGTTCTTATTCATTTTTATTTAAAATTTGATTTGGCGTACACCGAATCCATTTAGTTTGCACTCAAATATGCCGCAACCCCTTTTGAATTCGCTTCCATCGCCTCTTTTCCATCTTCCCAGTTGGCTGGACAGACTTCACCTTTTACTTGAAAGTGGGTATAGGCATCGAGAATGCGTAGATATTCCTGCACATTTCGTCCTAAGGGCATATGGTTGATTCCCTCGTGGAACACAAGCCCATCCTCATCAATGAGATAAGTAGCTCGATAAGTCACATTATCACCATCTACGATTTCCGTACCCGTTTCTTCATCAATGCGGGGATTTGTGGTGTCCAAAATGCCGAGTGTTCGGGCTAAGTTTCGATTGCTATCGGCCAAAAGATTGTAGGTTACACCCTCAATACCGCCATTGTCTTTGGGGGTACTCAACCAGGCGAAATGCACTTCCGGCGTATCGCAAGAGGCACCGATCACAATGGTATCTCGCTTTTCAAACTCCGGCAGTGCCTCCTGGAAGGCATGTAATTCCGTCGGACATACAAAAGTAAAGTCCTTAGGGTACCAAAATAATAGAATCTTTTTGTTGGCTTTCTTCGCCTCTTCCAGCACGTTGATCTGAATGGTGTCACCCATTTCATTCATTGCATTAACCGTAATATTGGGGAATTTCTTTCCTGTATAACTCATATAAAGCTCGTTTTTATGTTCATGCCTATAACTGACCAATCGCCAAAAAGTTGTCTCAAAATCAGCTCCGCATCCAGACCGTAAGACCCCTTCCCCTTACGATAGCCTCGGGCCTTATTTCAGTAACCAAATTAAATTTGGCGCCTCAATAAACGAGAATAAATCGCATCCTTTTTCCGGCAAAAATTGGAATTCGTACCATCTCAAAAATAATTGTCTTTATGACGTTTTTTTGACGAGAAGGGGGATGAAAAAATAGAAAGGACGCGAAAAAGAGCTGGCCGAAATTAGGGTTCACGATTGGAGTTTGAAAACGGGCTGAGCCCCTGTGCGATTTTCATCTTTTTGCTACGCAATTCGGAAAATCTCGCACCAAAATTTATCTGCCACCCCCCCCGTAGATGATAATTTCATCGATTTATTCTGCACCTCTCCAAAAAACCATTTCCGACCATAGGTGCATATCGTTACAAAATAA
>CAZVFU010000053.1:0-15494 GCA_964626595.1 uncultured Saprospiraceae bacterium | reverse complement strand
TTTAAATTTTTGGGCGTCCATCGAGCATTCGCCTATCGGCGATGCTCGATGCGCTACGGTCCAGGCTATCGGTACTCGCTGCGCTCGCACTCGCGCTTTGAGCGCGACCTTCCCCATCGCTGACGCAAAAACTCTTGTCAAAATGAGACCACCCTGGATTAGGATTGTATCGCTCTTATCATGGAAGACAGGAACCTATTTATTATAATGACTAAAAATAGTTTCTATCTTTAAGCCTATATTTTTTCATCAAGTGTGGAATCTATGGCGCCCATTTTTACAAACGATGCTGTCATCTTAGGACTGTTAATCCTGGTTTTGACTCTCATCTTTTACACGGCACGTCTGGATCATCCGTTTTGGAAGAAATTTTACACCTACATCCCTGCACTGCTACTCTGTTATTTTTTGCCCGCTGTATTGAATTGGCCTCTGGGATTGATCGCACCACACTGGTATGAACCGGGTATTATAGATGCCCTCATGCAGCAAAATATTCAGCTGCCCTCTAATTTTGAGCAACTATCCTACGAACAGATCAATAGTTTTATTGAGTCTCAGGGACTAAAAGCATCTGAATTCTCTGCCCATACCGGCCACTCGCAGTTATACTTTGTGGCTTCGCGGTATTTGCTTCCCGCCTCCTTAGTACTGCTTTGTCTCGGAATTGACATTCAGGGGTTCATCAATTTGGGACCCAAAGCGTTGATTATGTTTTTGGCGGCTACATTGGGCATAGTTGTTGGAGGCCCCATTGCACTGTTCACGATCCTGAACTTTTTCCCGGGTTTAATCACAAATGCCTCACCGGACGAAATCTGGAGAGGTCTTTCGACCGTGGCCGGCTCATGGATCGGTGGCGGAGCCAATCAGACGGCGATGAAGGAGATTTTCAAGGTCGGCGACGGCATTTTTGCCTCTATGATCGTCGTCGATGTGATTGTGGCGAATATTTGGATGGGATTTTTGCTTTACGGCGCAAATATCGCACCCCGTGTCGACAAATGGCTGAAGTCGGACACCTCCGCGATTGAAGATTTAAAAAACCGAGTGTCTGACTACCGCTCAAAAATAGAAAAGATACCTTCTACCACAGATATTTTTATCGTATTGGGTATTGGTTTTGGAGGAGTTGCTTTAGCCCACTGGGGATCCGATGTGATTGTCCCCTTAATGGATGGGGTACGCAGCACTCTGGAGTACTATAGATTAAACAGTTTACTTTCTCCATTTTTCTGGCTCATTGTTATATCGACCACTGTAGGTTTAGCCTGCTCATTCACCCGGCTTAAAGAAGTGGAGGGACTCGGAGCTTCCAAAATGGGATCGGTATTCATCTATATTTTGGTCGCTACGATTGGAATGAAGATGAACATTGCGGAAATATTTTCGAACTTAGGTCTATTTGCTGTAGGCGGGCTCTGGATGCTGATTCACGTTGCCATTTTGTTGGTCGTCGCCAAACTTATCCGAGCGCCTCTATTTTTCGTAGCAGTAGGAAGTCAAGCCAATGTAGGCGGCGCAGCTTCAGCGCCTATTGTAGCTTCCGCTTTTTCACCTTCATTGGCGCCAGTGGGTGTGCTTATGGCCGTACTGGGATATGCCATGGGCACCTATGGGGCCATAATATGCGCTATTATGATGCAGGCTGTGGCGGGTGGTTAAGCGCGAGATATCTCCATTTTACTTCGAAGATATGTGAGTCCGCGTCTGCCTGAACGCAACTGTATTCCGTAAGCTCGTTATTTTTTGTTATTTTTGTGAACACTGAATAAACGGTGAACGGATATGGACAAAAAAAGAATTCTCTACATTACTCAGGAGATGAAGCCCTACACCACGGCCTCCTTAATTTCAGACATCGCCCGGAAACTTCCACAAAAAGCCCAAAATGCCGATTACGAAATTCGGATTCTGATGCCAAAGTTTGGTACGATCAATGAAAGAAGGCACAGGCTGCATGAGGTGGTCAGGCTCTCCGGGATGAATATTATCGTTGACGATGAGGATTACCCTCTTATCATTAAAGTGGCCAGTTTACCCGGCGCGCGGATGCAAGTTTATTTCCTTGACAACGACGAGTTCTTTAAGCGCAAGTACGTTTTTACGGATAAAAATGATGAAGCCTTTGAGGATAATCCCGAGCGGATGATATTTTTCTGTCGCGGCGTGATCGAAACATTAAAGAAATTTGGCTGGCCGCCTGATGTCATTCACTTGCACGGTTGGATGACCTCCTTGATTCCGACGTACATAAAAAATGCATACAAAGCAGAGCCCATTTTTGAAAACTCGAAGATTCTCTACACGGCTTATGACTTAGCGCCTCCTCAGGAGTTTGATGAAGACTTTTTAGAAAAAGCCCTCATCCATCATTTAGAGGAAGAGAATTTAGAGGCCTTTGATCAAGATGGGAAGGTCAACTTTCATCAAGGAGCGGCCGCCTATTCTGATGGCCTGATTTCAACCTCGGCTGATTTGAATGAGAACATGAAAAGCCTGGCTGAATCGGCCGATATTTCCTTTTTGCCATACGATGAGGAGGAAGATAGCGTTACACAACAGATCAATTATTACAAAGAATTTATTCAAGAGGAAGAAGAGGAAGACGAATAGCCTCAATTAGAAACCATCATACATGCCATTTACAAAGTATGTCCTATTACTATTCGTAGTAATGGGAATTGCGAATTGCACAAATCCCACCTCTATTGGAACGGATTTCATTGGTACAGATTTAATTTCTGTGACCCGAGTAGACAGTCTTTCGGTGCGCGCCCAGACCCTTGCTCCGGGGCCCATTAATGTATACCAGGGACAAGCTAATTTGTCAAGGTATTTATGTGGAAACCTAAACGATGACTACCTGGGTTCCAGTCGTTCTGAGATTTATGGCCAATTGCGCGTCAGAGACAACACCCGAGATTTCAATAATTCATCCATCGACTCCGTGGTTTTAAGTATGCGTTACGATTCCACGAGTTTTTACGGGAACTGGGAAAACGAGGAAGTCGACATTCAGGTTTTTCGGCTCACTGAAGCCATAGATGCAGAAGCAGATTATAAGTCGGACATTACTTTTATGACTGAGGCCGACCCTATTGGCCAAAAAATCGGTTTTAAAGCTGAGCCATCGAAACCTTTAACGATTAATTTTGAAACGAGTGAGGGGGAAATCGATACCGTAACCATAGCTCCCCAACTTCGAATTCCAATAGATATAAGTATTGGTGAGGAAATTCTCGCTTATGATTCTCTACCCCTTTCAGATAATGAAGTTTTTCTCGAATCTTTCAAGGGAGTTAAGCTGGCGGTGGAGAGCGAAAATGCCATGTTAGCCTTCCGGCTTATCACCCCAGAAACGCGCATGATTATTTATTACAGAAACGAAAATGATGAGCCGGCGGAGATGAATTTAAGTTTTACAGATCGCAGTGCAGTCATGCCTAGCTTTTCTCACAATTATGAGGATAGCGAGGTAGAGTCTTTCATTGGCCGTCAGGACTTAGGGGATTCGCTGGTATTTACTCAAAGCATGGCCGGTGTCGAGGCTGAAATTGAGTTGCCGGATCTCTCAGATTATAGTGACCTCGAATTAAACCACGCCAGTATATCTTTTACCCTAGCTTCTGACCTACCGGGAAATATGACGAACCTGTTTCCCCCGGCGGACCAAGTCACTGGTGTTCGGACCGATGAAGACGGAGAATTGCGATTGTTGATCGACGCCGCCTTAGCTGAGTCTCAGGCCGGATCGAGAGAGTTTCTCCAAGATGCATTTGGTGGATTTGTAGAGGAAGAAGAACTGCCGGATGGTAGTAAACGAGAGCATTACAATCTTTTTATTACCCAATTTGTAGAAAGCGTTCGCCGCGGTGATGTTGATCCTACTTTTCGAATACGTCCTCGGCTGAAAAACATAACGGCCAGTCGCTCTATCATATTAGGGCCTCAACACAATGAGTATCCGATGAAATTAACCTTAGTTTTCTCAACCCCTTAATGATTACACATGTGTGGAATTGTCGCTTACTTAGGAAAAAATGAAGCGTACCCCTTCCTTCTCAATGGATTGCAGCGATTGGAATACAGAGGCTATGACAGTGCGGGAATAGCCTTGATCGATGGCGACAACTTACGTATTTATAAAAAGCAAGGTAAGGTATCCAAACTCAAGGAATACAGCGAGGATAAAAATAGAAAAGGAAGCATCGGAATTGGTCATACCCGCTGGGCGACGCATGGAGAGCCTTCCGATTTAAATGCGCATCCACATCAATCCAATGACGGTCGGCTTGCGTTGGTTCATAATGGAATCATTGAAAATTACGATTCACTCAAGGAGGCCTTAAAAAAGGCGGGGCATCGTTTTTATACCGAGACTGACACTGAAGTTCTGGTTCATTTGATTGCCCATTATCAAAATAAATATGAGCTAATCCTTAGGGAGGCCGTTCGCAAAGCACTACAAGTTGTGAAAGGAGCTTATGCTATCGTTGTCATTGACAAAGATGATCCTGATACTATGGTTGCGGCTCGAAAAGCGAGTCCCCTGGTACTTGGAATAGGCGATGATGAAATGGTCGTCGCTTCTGACGCTACTCCACTAGTTGGCTTCACCTCTCAAATCGTATATCTCGGGGAAAACGAGATCTGTGAACTCAAAAAAGATGGCAGCTATCAGGTTTTTTCTTTGGAGAATATTACGCTTAACCCGAAAGTGCATGAGTTAGAGCTTGAACTGGAAGAGTTGGAGAAAGGGGGCTATGATCACTTCATGTTGAAAGAAATTTTTCAGCAAACAGAAACTGTAGCAGATGCTATGCGAGGGCGTCTCAACGCAAAGGAAGGTTGGGTCAGACTCGGAGGTTTAGAGGAGCGCATAGAACGCGTGGCTAAAGCTGAACGGATCATTATTCTAGGTTGTGGTACGTCTTGGCATGCGGGACTTATAGGTGAGTACTTGATAGAGGAATTGGCTCGTATCCCCACTGAAGTGGAATATGCATCTGAGTTCAGGTATAGAAACCCCATAATCAATGAAGGAGACGTTGTGATTGCCCTTTCCCAATCGGGAGAGACGGCCGATACGATGGCGGCATTGGAAATTGCAAAACAAAAAGGAGCTATTACTTACGGAATTGTGAATGTCGTAGGTTCGTCTATAGCCCGATTGACAGACAGCGGATCTTATATTCACGTGGGGCCTGAAATCGGGGTGGCGTCAACCAAAGCATTTACCGGGCAACTCACCCTGCTTATTTTACTGGCTTTACACTTAGGTCGGAAAAGAGCTCTTGTGCCGGATTCCTTCTTTCAACGGTTATTATTAGAGTTAGAAGCCATTCCCAAGAAAATTGAAGTGGTATTAAAGCAAAAGGATCATATCCGATATATAGCTGAAAATATCTCTGAAAGCCCGAATGCCTTGTACTTAGGTCGGGGTGCGAACTTTCCCATGGCCTTAGAAGGCGCATTAAAACTGAAAGAAATTTCTTATATTCACGCCGAGGGTTATCCGGCCGCTGAAATGAAGCATGGGCCCATCGCCCTTATCGATGAGAATATGCCGGTTATAGTCATTGCCACCAATCAGAGTGCCTATGAAAAAATTGCCAGCAATGTACAGGAGGTGAAAGCCCGAAAAGGTAAAGTCATCGCTATTGTAAAGGAAGGCGATAAGGAAATTAGCCAAATGGCTGACTATACTATCGAGGTGCCGCATACCGAGGAGCTCGTCGCTCCTTTGATGGCCGCCATCCCTCTTCAACTATTATCATATTATATCGCGACCATTCGAGGATGCGATGTAGATCAACCGAGAAATCTGGCTAAGTCCGTAACGGTAGAATAAAAAAAACATTAGAGCGCCAATTATTTTGGCCGAATTTAGTAATCACAAGTATGAAAAATTTATCCCTGGAATATAATTCTCAACGCGACAAATTGCTCATTCCCGAGTATGGGCGTCACATACAAAATTTAGTAGATTTTGCCTGTACTCTTGAAGACGATGAGGAGCGTCAAAATTTCACAGCCTATATCGTTAAACTCATGGAGCAAATCAATCCCGGCGGAAATGATGGAGATGAGTTGAAAGAAAAACTGTGGAAGCACGCGGTCATGATCTCGGACTACAAACTGAAGGTGAAGATGCCTGATGGCACTGAAATCAGCGAAGAGGAACGATTTAAGAAACCAAACCAACTTTCCTATCCGCAAAAAGAGTTGAAATACAGTCACTACGGACATAATATTATGTCTATGATAGATCGTGCCGTAGAAATGGAGGATGAGGAGAAGCGAAATGAATTTACAAAAGTCATTGCATCCTATATGAAAGTGGCTTATCAGAACTGGCACAAAGAACACTATGTGTCAGATGAGAATATAAAAGCCGATTTAAAGCGAATTTCTAAGGGTAAGTTGGACCTCGATGAAAATGAACGAATTGAGGGTTTGAATAACAACTCTTCGAATAAAGGAAATAACCGTCGGAAGCGGGGTCGATCTAAAGGTCGGCGCCGACGTAATTCCAGATCGCGGCGCAGAAATTAGAATCCCCTGCATTAGATGCAGATAAAAAGCCCCGGCCATTACTGACCGGGGCTTTTTTGATTCAGCTCTTACTCTTCGTTCATGGTACCCTCTGCATCGGACTCAAGGCCGCTTTCCTCCGCTTCCATTTCGGATTCAATCTCTTGTTCAACTTCCGATTTGTCGAGATTGTTATTCTTTAAGGCGCGGCGTTCACAAAGGCTGCAGAGATTGGTGATGTTCTTGAGTTCGCGGGCCTGAGCGACTGTTCCCTCAAATATCTCGTCTGTACGATCGGTATTGATGTAAGAACATCCCGATTCCAGGTGATACACCGTCCCTGATTTTGTCCAGTATACCAGATTTTGGTTGTTATTTATTTTCTCTACGAATTTCGTCTGCTCCGTATATTGCTCCACAGAAGGGGGATTGAAGTCCACACCGGCAATTCCTGCAATTAAGAGGGCGACAACGGCGACTCCACCCAAAATGCCCTTTTGTTTTTTATCCAGATTCTTACTGGTAAAGATGAATATGATCAATGGCAGGAACGCGATAATCGCGGCAACCAAACCCAATTGGCTTTGCATAAAAAACAAGAATCCATTTTTCTCTGAGGGTGGGTCGAGCCGGTTTGACTTCTTCCATAGTTGTGCTCCTACCACCGCTAAGATCAAATCAATCCCAATTAAAACAATCAGCCAGGTCATCATGACCGGGGGTTGAAATAGTAGATAAATAGCACCTCCCTGAGCGCCTAAGGCTAAAATCCATGATAATACAGCAAATAAACGAAGCTGTTTGGCTTTGCCTTTATTTTCTTCGGTCGGGCGAAAGGTACCTGAACTCTTCTGCTCTTCAGGCTGAGATGATCCACCCTCTACTCGAGTCACCTTTTTATCCGATTTCTTTTTAGCCATTTTCTTGCTTTTAAGTTTATTTGCCGTGTTCTTTAGGCCGCACGATACTGTTATGAATTAGGACAAAATTACAAACTAAAATACAAACGGTAGATTATCCGATTTTCAGGAGGGGTTTTATGATCGAAAAATCTGGGTTTTGAAAGAATAAATGCCAAATTCATTGCCTTGTGTTAGGGATAGGAGGGGCCGCGCGCATCGCGAGCGGGTACCGAGGGACGCCTGCGGCGTCCTCGAGTACGGAACCCCCGCATAGCCCGACCCCGCCCCGCCTCAATACTAAAGGTGGCGGGGCGGGGAAACACCCTAAAAAATATTATCGAATAAAAATGAGGTGGTCGCTCTAATAAACAATATATTTGAATAATATATATACATCACACATACAGGATAAAACCAGTGCTATGAGTCAAGCTTATTTTGAAGTAGAAGGCGGTCATAAATTATCGGGAGAGTTAGTGCCGCAGGGGGCTAAAAATGAGGCCTTACAAATTCTATGTTCTGTGATACTTACGGCGGAGCCGGTACAGATTGATAACATACCGGATATTCTGGATGTCAACCGGCTCATGGAGTTGCTGCGAGGGCTGGGTGTGCGTATTGAAAAGCTGGGAACCGGCAAGTATGAGTTTGAGGCTGGGGAAATTGATCTGGAATACATGAGCACGCCAGCGTACCGAAAAGATGCGAAAAAAATCCGTGGATCTGTCATGCTTCTGGGTCCCCTTTTGGCTCGTTATGGCAAGGCCTATTTACCAAAACCTGGAGGAGATAAAATTGGCCGACGGCGATTGGATACACATTTCTTAGGTTTTGAGAAATTAGGAGCTCACTTCGAATATGACGAACAGCGAAAGGCATATTATTTGCAAGCCGAGAATCTGGAGGGGAAATATATGCTTCTGGATGAAATTTCAGTGACGGGAACGGCCAATATCGTGATGGCAGCTGTCATGGCTGAGGGTGTGACGACCATATACAATGCGGCATGTGAACCCTATTTGCAGCAGTTATGCAAGTTGCTAGTGCGCATGGGAGCGAAAATCTCCGGTATAGGCAGCAATATGCTGCGTATAGAGGGCGTGGATAAGCTATCGGGGGCAACGCACCGCATCTTGCCAGACATGATCGAAGTCGGATCGTTTATTGGCCTGGCGGCGATGACAAAATCAGAAATTACGATTAAGGATGCTGCTGTCAAGGAGCTGGGAAATATCTTGCCGGCTTTTCAGCGTTTGGGCATAGAAATGGAGATTCGGGGTGACGATATTCGAATTCCTGAGCAGGAATTGTATGAGGTTCAAACCTTTATCGATGGATCAATCATGACAATTTACGATGCGCCCTGGCCTGGACTAACTCCAGACCTGCTCAGCATCTTACTGGTGGTGGCTACGCAGGCTAAAGGCAGTGTGCTGATTCACCAAAAGATGTTTGAAAGCCGCTTATTTTTCGTAGATAAGTTGATCGATATGGGAGCGCAGATTATTTTATGCGATCCGCATCGGGCTACGGTCATTGGACTGGAACGCAAACATCCTTTACGCGGCATTGAAATGAGTTCGCCGGATATACGAGCGGGTGTTTCTCTCCTGATTGCGGCCCTGTCTGCCAAAGGGACAAGTAAAATTTATAATATCCACCAAATTGATCGGGGCTATCAAAACATAGACGGTCGGCTTCAGGCTTTGGGAGCGAGGATTCAGCGACTGCAAGAATAAATTATTTTTCGCGATCCGTGACGAAGGCGATTAAATCTCTCAGGGCTTGTGTGGCATCGCCCTGTGGCAGGTCCTCGAGAATTTGGAGAGCCTCCTTACGATAGGCCAGCATCACATTTCGGGCATATTCGAGACCGCCGAGCTCCTTGACCCGCTGAATGAGCGCGTTAACTTTCTTTTTGTCTTTATTGTCTTTTTTGACAACTCGAATCATCTGTTTTCGCTCTTTTTTCGAGACCTGACCCAGAGCGTAAATAAGGGGCAGTGTCATTTTCTTTTCCCGGATATCAATTCCTCTGGGTTTACCCACATTGGATTCGCCATAGTCGAATAAATCGTCTTTAATTTGAAATGCGATACCAATTTTTTCACCTAATTCTTTTAAACTGCCTATGATCTCTTTGTTTTCTGTAACCGATGCGGCTCCTGCTGAACAGGCAGCGGCAATGAGCGAGGCCGTTTTTTGACGAATGATATCGAAGTAGACTTCTTCTTTGATATCCAACTGCCGGGCTTTCTCCATTTGGAGCAGCTCTCCCTCCGACATATTCTTAACTGCTTCGGATAAAATCTGCAACAGATCGTAATCTTCCGCCTCCAGCGCGATAAGTAATCCTCGGGACAGCAAAAAGTCGCCTACCAGAACAGCGACTTTGTTCTTCCAAAGTGCATTAATGGAAAAAAATCCACGGCGCTCGAAAGCATCATCAACGACGTCATCGTGAACTAAGGTCGCTGTATGTAATAGTTCGACCAGAGCAGCAGCCCGATACGTTTTGGGGCCGATCTCACCCATCATTTTGGCGGTGAGAAAAACGAAAAGTGGACGAACCTGTTTTCCTTTGCGCTTGACGATGTAATAGGTGATCCGATCGAGCAGGGGGACACGCGTTTTCATGGAATCCCTGAAAAAGGATTCAAACTGGTCGAGTTCTTCAGCTACGGGAGCCTTAATCGGCTTTAAGTCGGATTTTTTCATTGACAGCACAAAATACGCTGTATATATGAATGAAAAAATATGGGCAAGAGTTTATTCTAACTCCAATTACCGTATAAGTGTAATCGAGCCATGAATAATCCGGGGTACAGTCTCGTTGGGATGGACTAAATCTACCCGAATCTGGTAAACATAAACACCCGGGCCATAGCCCCCTCCATCCCAAATAGCTTGCGGCTGTCGGCTTTCGGTGATCATATTGCCCCAGCGATCAAAGACTTTCGCTTCAAAAGACCGCATTTGACAAGAAGTACTGAAAATAAATTGATCGTTTATTCCGTCCCCATTCGGGCTAAAAACATTGGGGATGGCGATATTGCAGGGCGCACATGCTGGAATATGCACTTCATCAAACATATCACAGCCCGCCGGAGTCTGGCCACTCCAGGTATAACTCCCCGGAGACTGAGTCCATAGGGAATCTGATTGATCACCTTCTACCGACCATTGTCCCCAGGCCATTTCCTGTGGGACTAATCCAGCAAGAGTGAGTAAAACCGAACCTTCACATAGATCTCCCTGCACCAGGATCTCCGGGCTTCGACGGCGTTCCCTCTGAATCTTGAGATTTAACAGCGTATCGCACGAACCCATCTGACCCGACAATCGAAATTGGTAGGTCGAGTCAGCTATGAGGGGGACGCCATTAAAGAAATACGTTTCATCATAACAGATCACAACATTTTCTTCTATTTCGGTCAGTTGAACATCTTCAACCTGAATCGTACGCAGGGTATCGCAAGTTTCCATAGAGGGAATCAGGCGCTGGTAGCTGCCAGCCTGAGTGATTTCAAGCCCATCAATAAAGAGTGTATCTCCATCACATTTTTGCAGCGAAATCGTATCCTGAATATTGGGAAGGGCCACCACAACTAAAAAAGCGGCTGTATCGCAACCCTCTGCACCCGACAAAAGAGTATCGTATTCTCCGGAGGAATCTATCGTTCGGCCTCGCCACTCTAGACTTCGCCCCGGACAGAGCCCGATGGTGTCCCGGACTTGAATTAAAGGCACATCAATAACTGTTATTTGAAGCAGAGTATCGCATCCCGAGCTGGCCGGTAAAAACGTTTCGTAGCTACCTGCTGTATCCAGTTCCAATCCTGCAATCTCGAGAACGGTGCCTGGACAGCGCTCCACTACTTGATCTATCACGGGATAGGGTAAAGTATCGACATGGAGGTGGGCAATGGTATCGCAGCCCGTGTTTGCGGCAATTCGTCTTGTGTATACGCCCGCTTGACTTATTCGTTCACCTCTCCATAAGATGTCCTCGCCGGGACACAATATGACAGAGTCAGCGACTTCGTGTAACGGCAGGTCAATGACATGCAAATCAAGCAAGGTGTCACAAGTTGCAGTGGCTGGCAACTGAAGCTGATAATGACCTGCAGTATCCCAACTTTCTCCGTAAGCAAAGAGTGTATCGCCAACACACCGCCAAAGAGTATCGAATTTCGTTTGATATTGAAGCGGATCAACGGACAGATAGGCAAAGGTGTCACAACCCACTGTCGCCGGGAGGCGTTCAAAATACATTCCAGCACTGTCAATCTGGCGACCACGCCATGTCAAGCTTTCCCCGGGACACAAAGCAGATGTGTCTCGTAACACCGGTCTGGGCAAACTTCTGACCCGTAACTGTAAAAAGGTATCGCAGCCCACAGCTGCGGGAATAACCACATCGTAGTTACCCACTGAATCTATTGTCATCCCCTGCCAAAGGACGGACTCATCCGGGCATAAGCCTATCGTATCTCGCTGAGGAACATAGTCCAATGCGAGTACTTCGAGTTGAGCAAAAGTATCGCAACTTGCCATGGAAGGAATAATAACTTCGTAAGGCCCGGCACTGTCGATCGTTATTCCCTCCCATACGATTGAATCTCCGGGGCATAAGCCGAGGGTATCATTCCGGAGGATATAATCCAGGGCTACTACCTCGAGTTGAGCGAGCGTATCGCAGCTTCCCGAAGAGGGTATAATGATTTCGTACAGTCCCGCACTGTCGATTGTCATCCCCTCCCACTCGAGGGAATCGCCAGGGCATAAGTCCTCGCTGTCATTGCGAATAATGTAGTCGGCTTCATCCACATGCAAGCTAAATAGCGTATCGCAATAAGATCCCGAAGTAATCACCGTATCGTAATCGCCCGGGCCTTCAATCGAAATTCCTCTCCATATCGTTTGGCCACCAATACATAGACTCAGTGTATCTCTATTTTCGAGAACCTCCGGCACCTCTGTGACCTCATACACATCTGACCATATACAATTGTCTCCATAGGTTACATCCAGCCAATATCCTCCGGATGAAGTTACCGTCACTGCAGGTTCATTGCTTCCCGTACTCCAAAAGTAGGCCGATGGTTGTCCGGTGTAGACATCGAGCTCCAGCACGGCAGAGTCCCGTCCACAGGTCAGTGCGCCCGAACTTATAATTTCTGCATCAAACTCTTCTACCAATACATCCAACTGGATTAAGCTGTCACAGCCGTTCTCATCTGTCAAGATCACCTCAAATGTACCTGTCTGATTGTAAACTTGTCCTTCGTAAATATAAATATCACCGGGGCATAATTCGACCTCGATTTCCGTCGGTGGAGCCAGTGAATTAAAATCCAAAAATGTAGTGTGAATCGAGTCGCATCCATTCGCCGCGGTATAAACATCGACATAGGTTCCAGGTTCCGTTTGAAGCGCACCCTCCAGAAAAACGGATTCGCCCTCGCATAGCGTGAGATTTTCCTCAGTAAACACGTCGCTCAGGTCTTCTAGTTCCAGGTTTTCAAAACATAATACATGCTGATTTACTGAACCGCCAGTCGATGCTGACACACCCCAATTGATCAAAGTCTCGCCGCCAAAGGCATTATTAATGAGATCGAAATTAATACTGTGGACGATGGTTCCATCGAATGAAACCTGAAAGGATTGAGTTGCCGGGTCCCAGGAAACTACCACCTCGTGAAATTCGCCATCAGAAATCGCTCCCAAGCCTACGGGGCCAGAAATATGGTTATACATATCTCCATTAATACTAACGGCTGTGTGGTCTTGAGGTATATCATCATGCGGAGGTCCATTAAAAAAAGTATCAAACTCAATACCCAGTGAATTGGGAATACCCAGATATCCAACTCCCCCACCGGGCTCCCCACAGGTGGGAATATCTTCTGCAGTATATATAATCGTCATGCCATCGGCACCATTCTGTCCTTGAATATCGCCCAAATAAACATTAAACTGATGTTCAAATGCTTCTGAAAAATCGACAGCTACAGGATACCAGGCGCAACCAACTTGTCCTGTTAATGCTGGGGTTAATTCTATGCAATTACTCGACCCTTCAAACGAAATTTCATTGGCCGATCCCGTCGTGATATAGGGATTGCCGGATGGATTTGCAATAATGATATCTAATGTTCCACCGACGGGGCCCTCCTCATTCCAAATGCGCAAAAAATAGGTCTCACCTGGATCCAAATCTTCAAAATAATACGCCGGCATCGGCTCCTGTCCACATAAATAATCAGTAACACACCGGACTTGCTCCAGGTTATCACAAGGCCCTTTATACAGCGCAAAAGCCGCATCCGTAATCGAACCTGCATAAAGCTGGATGGCAACATCGCCGCCTGCCGGAGCGGTAAACGAAAACCAACTGTCCGCATCAAAATAAGATCCACATGTTGGGTCGGGAGCCGAAGAGGATGTTGTCCCAATCGAAATCTCTTCAGGCTCCAACATCTCTGCCCATAAATTAGTAGAAGAACAGGGAGTGGGACCCGCATATAAGAGCTCACCGAGAGATAAAAACAAATAAACTGTCAAAAACCAATACTTCCTCATTTTCTTTTCCTTACTTGCCATTCTATCTAAAGATAACACTTCAGAGGAAAAAAACTAAAAATAGAGCATTTCCAGGGATGTAATGCCTAATTCAAGACTTCAGTTGAGGGGATCGCAGTGGGCCGTTGACGCCAATACAGAGATAAAAAGAAGGCAGAAATCAAATCCCATATGCCCCACCATGCCACAACCAGAAGCATTCCTCCCAGTTCCGGAAAAAAGTTAAAAACTAAAACCAACCCTAAGCCCGCATTCTGCACACCAGTTTCCAGAGCGATCGCGCGAGCGTCTCTGGTTGTCATTCTCCATGTTTTACTATATGCATAGGCAAGCAGCAGGGCCAGCCCGTTGTGGGCAATCACAAGCAAAAATACAAGCTGAACATAATCCACGATTAAATTCGAGTTTCCCAATAAAGCACCAATAATAAACCCTACAAAAATAATTAAGCTGATTACAGATACCGGCTTTTTCATCCGCTGAATAAAAGAGGGAAAATAATGTCTCAATCCCATCCCTAAAACTAACGGAATAAAAATAATTTGCAACACTATATAAAACATGCCCAAAAGGTCTATGTCTATCTGTAAACTTTGGCTTGCAGCATCCGGGATCCATTGGGCCCAAAAATAAAACGTAAATGGAGTAATGAAGGCAGCAGAAAGTGTAACAATGGCTGTAAGAGTAATCGACAAAGCAGTATTCCCCCGTCCTAGATGTGTTGCGTAATTAGAAATATTTCCGCCCGGGCAACTAGCGACCAGCACCATCCCCAAGGCAATACTATATTGCACCTCCCAGAAATAGATCAGTATCAGAGTGAGAATGGGAAGTAGTATAAGCTGACTCGATAGACCTATGAGAATCTTTCGGGGCCTCCGAAAAAGCGCTCTAAAATCCTCCATTCGTAAATTCAGCGCGACCCCAAACATGACAAACGCCAGGCAGATATTCATCAGCACAATCATATTGTCATCAAAGTTGATACGAATTGCGTTGATTTGATCTGGCGTCATAAAATCATTTTGAGTCCCTAGCACCTGAACTTCCGCTCAAAGCTTGGCTGCCAACTAATATTCCAAAGGTAATAGAAACTTCATAATTGCTAAAACTAAGTTCTATGGAGTTGAGTAAGCCGTGTTTTTGGGGCCTACCCCCGAGGTGCCGCCGATGGGCGGCGCTCGAGGGTCGCTACGCTTCGTCACTCGTTCAGATTCTCCCCTCCGTCACGCATTCAGCGCGACTGCGGGGCTTCACTCGGCCCTGCGCGCCCTAACGGCCGCTTGGTCTCCCGGCACAAGGCCGGGGATGACTTCGCATCGCTAGTCCGAAATAACCAAATGTCTTTTTAATCATTCATCAAAAAAACTGGATAAATTTCAAACCCAATCGATTCCAAATTCACATAAAACAAAAGGGCGCCTCCTTGCGGAAACGCCCTTTTGTCATTTCATTTCAAATGGAGCA
>CAZVFU010000052.1:3771-16495 GCA_964626595.1 uncultured Saprospiraceae bacterium | reverse complement strand
GAGCGAGCCCCGGATCATAGCGGCCGCGCGCCAAGCCGGCGCGCGGCGGGCCCCAAAAAGCCTAAAAAGTCTTCAGAAATTGGCTCCTGCGGATTACGACTTACTCTTTAAATCCCGTACGCTGTGGCGTATATGGAACGCCTTGCTCGTTCAATTGGCTTTCCAATGCTTCGATGGACGACCTGACGTCCGCTACATCGGTTTTGATCGTAGCGTACTCTTCCTTAGCAATTTCATACTGTTCTTTTTGCGTCGCCGTCGGATTGGAAGTGGAATACCAGGTCTGATATACAATGCTGGAAATACGACTCCCCGTGCCGGGTAGGGTCTCGATTTCTCTTTTCGATTTATGGGAATCGCCCCACATGGCGATATCGATCGAATGTATGGCGTCTTCAATGGATTGCACCTGGTCCATCCATTCGAGATCAGTGCCCGGATAATTTTGAATGGCCGCTTTTACATACTTCAAGCGTTTCTTGAGTTCGCTATAGCTGCCATTGGTACCGCGAAACTGCCGTCTCAACTCGGCCAGTTCTTTCTTGAAAGCCACATTCGCTGCTGTCTGTCGGGCCAGAGAAGAGTTTTCTAAGGCATGGATCGTAAAGGACTGTGCATCCGCGATCTGTTCCAATTTGCCGTTTGTGGATTGATAAAGCTCCGTTGAATAGGTGCCGGGCAAAACCAGAGGTCCATTGCTCGGCATGCTGTAGCGCCCCACTTCCTTTTCCTTCAATTTTATAGGGGTGGTGGCGGGGTATCGCATATTCCAGCTGATGCGATTCACGCCTGTCTTGACTCCCGTTTTCATGCGCTGCACTTCCATGCCATCACTATCTTTTATGATAAAGAGTAAATAGGGGTCTTCATAGCGGTCTTCGGCCACAAACTCTTCGTAGGTCGGATAGTCGATATCACTTCCGGCCTCTCGGGCCTTCTTTTCGGCTTCGCGTCGCTTATCTGTGGGGCTCTGCGGCTTGTCTTTGACATAATAAGTGAAGGTCACTCCGTAAGGCGGATTTTTAGCGGCATAGAGTGAGGCTCCCTGCGAACTGGTTCCTCTGCCACCTAGCGGGTTGGACTCGATGTATTGCAGGCCATCTGAAATAGGGAATATCCTGGCTTCTTGCTCCAGGGTTTCTGTGGAGATCTCGCGCAATGGCGAATAATCATCCAAGACGTAGAACCCTCGTCCAAAGGTACCGAGAACCAGATCGTTCTCTCTTTCTTGAATAGCTATATCCCGAACGGCAATGGTAGGTACGCCGGACTTCAACTGCACCCAGTTTTCGCCACCATCGGTCGTAAAGAATACCCCGAATTCAGTTCCTGCAAATAATAGATCTTTGTTTTCATGATCTTCGGCGATGGCATAAACGGAGCCCCGCTCGGGTAAATTGCCTGCAATCGATGTCCAGCTTGTCCCTTTGTTCGTGCTTTTTAGAATATAGGGCTTGAAATCGCCTTTTTTATGATTATTGAACACGGCGTAGACGGTACTCGAATCATGCTGAGAAGCTAAGAGCATATTCACATATGTCATGGAAGGGATACCCGGGAAGCTTTCCTTCTGTTTCCAATTGGCTCCGCCATCCTCGGTGATTTGAATGAGGCCATCATCTGTACCCACGTAGAGCAGGTTCTCGTTGAGTGGCGATTCGTCCAGAGCTACAATATTTCCAAAGATGGTGGTCGACTTATTTTTCATGACCACGTCGGGCGACTGGATTTCTCCCATCACTTTCATTTGGTTTCGATCCAATTGGCGAGTCAGGTCACCAGAGATGGTTTCCCAGGAATTTCCGCGGTCTTCACTTTTGAATACCTTATTGGCGGCAAAGTACAGGCGGGTGTGCTTATGATTTGAGACGACCAGAGGCGCATCCCAATTCCAGCGGTACGCCTTTTCGCCTTTGCCGGGCATGGGCTGAATCCCAATTTTCTCACCGCTTTTCCGGTCATATCGCACTAACCAGCCATACTGTGCTTGCGAATAGACGATATCCGGATTTTCGGGGTCGACCTGCGTTTCGAATCCGTCGCCCCCGTTGGTAATGTACCAGTCTGAATTCAGGATGCCGGCATTATTGATCGTTTGAGAGGGGCCACCTATGGAATTGTTATCCTGTGTTCCGCCATAAATATGATAAAAGGGGAGGTCGTTATCAACGCTGACTTTATAAAACTGTGTAATGGGTAGGTTGGGTTTATAATGCCAGGTATTGGCGTGATCCCAGGTTTCATAGATTCCGCCATCACAGCCCACGATCCAGTGGTCGGTATTCTCCGGATTGATCCACATGCAGTGATTGTCCACGTGTTTCCCTTTTTCGCCGGTTCGCTTAAAGGTCTTACCACCATCTTCGGTGTGGTGCAACCAGGTATTCATGCTGAATACTTTGTTGACATCATGGGGATCGCAAACGATTTCCTGGTAATAGTTCCCCGAAGTTTTGTAGCTGCTTCTTTTGGACCAATTCAATCCCTTATTGGTGGAGCGGTAGAATCCGTGTTTATCGTCCTCGGCCTCAACGATGGCATAGACGTAGTTGCTATTTGCCGGCGAGATCGCTAAACCTATACGCCCCATTTTTCCTTTGGGTAAGCCGGTTGTTATTTCTGTCCAGTTTTCACCGCCATCTTCCGTTTTGTACAGGGAACTCTCTTTCCCACCTCCGATATACGTAAATACATGTCGTCGACGCTGATGGTCGGCCGCGTAAAGCACATCGGGATTTTCGGGGTCCATGACTAAGTCAGCTGTTCCGGTTTGATCAGAGATATAGTGGATCTGGGCCCAAGTTTCGCCACCATCGGTAGATTTATAGACGCCTCTGTCGCCCCCGTCAGACCAAAGAGGACCATAAGCAGCTACGTAGATGACGTCCGAATTTCGAGGATCAACGATGATTTTTGAGATGTGCTCTGACTCCTTGAGGCCCATATGTTTCCAACTTTTGCCTCCATTGACCGATTTATAGACGCCATCACCGTAGGCAACAGAACGCTGGTTGTTGTTTTCTCCTGTTCCCACCCAAATGGTATTCGCATTATTCGGATCAATAGTAACACAGCCGATAGAGTAGGAGCTCTCTCCGTCAAAAATAGGCGTGTAGGTCGTTCCGTGATTGATGGTTTTCCAAACCCCACCGGAAGCTACCGCCACATAATATTCATTCGGATCGGCTGGATTGACTGCGATATCCGCTACGCGCCCGGAGGTCAGGGCGGGACCGACGTTTCGAAAGGATAAGCCCGATACGGTTTTGGAGCTGAGTTTGGGGAGTGTGTCCTGAGCGAGGATTGTGAATCCAACACATAGGAGAGTGAATACAAATATTGATCTCATTTTCTGTGATTTTGTCTCAAAATACAATCTTTTGATTATTTTAATAAAAAAGGAGCTACAAGCGATCAGTTAAGAGTCATCAACGTCAGTTACTAGCAGGTTTTCTTTCCTTTATAGTTAATGCTCGAATTGGATTGCGATTTACTCATGTAATTCAGATGATAAGTGCGTGATATTATCATATGTAAGGAACAGCAAAAGGAATAATCTTTTCTGTATAAAGATTTTCCCACTCATGATACCTGCATTCTGAGTCTGTGAGTAAATGCTCGAAGAGGAAGGAGAGGGGGCTACTACATTTTTATAAACTTCTGCGTTTCTCTTCCCACCTGAATCAGGTAAATGCCGGCGGGCAAGTCAGCGACGAAGATTCGCAAAGTGGAAGCGTTTCTGTTTTTTCTCAGCTGACGGATCAGCCCCCCGGAAATGCTATGGATATAGATGTCTTCTGCCAGACCGGGCTCGTTAAACTGTAAAGTTAACTCCTCATGCACCGGATTTGGCATCAGGGTGAAGGCCGGTACTTTCGTGTTTGGTCCATAAGCGGGGAAATCTCCGCTGGTCGTTGTGCGATCGCAGTAGTCATCCGCTGCCGATCCGCCCGGAACGAGGTTATAAGCCAGTTGAGGTTCGTTTGTCCGTCCGGCTTCTTCTTTTGATGAATAGGCATGAAGTGTAGCTCCTTCCTGGGAAGCCGTGATCCGTAAGCTGAGAACGCCATCGCCTTGCATCTCCGCTTCCACTGCATCGGTAAGATCAAACTCAATCCATGCGCCATTGGGCGGCACCATGGCGGTATCTATCAATTCCCCTGCATCGGGTTGTGTATTATAGGTCATTTCGCCTTCAGACCAGCTATCATCCGAAACGTAGTGTATAGCATCCAGTGTAGGATTGGGCGCATCATTATCGACATTCAGCCGTAATTTTACATCATAAATCGGCGTAGGTAAGCTACTGAGGTCAAATTTCAGAAAGGTCCTCCGATCATTAGGATGTCCCTCACCGCTATTTTTAATGGTCAATTCGGTGCTTTCTCCAAAATTCGTGTCGCCATTTCCGCCGCCTCTGACATAGGCATCTTCTGCAACGTACAGCACTTCATCAAAATCAGCTTGCTCAAAGCCGCCACCGCCGGCCCAGCTCTCCAGCATCTCGTAAATATCGCCGCTTAGTTGTTCGGGGATAGTAATATTACTTACGGCCTCAGCCCCGAGGCGATCTTCCAGCTGCTGCAGATAGAGGCTACGCGGTAGTACGGGGGTATCCCACATTTCCCAATACCCATCACCTTTTTGCTCTATTCCTCTACAGCCTATTCCCCAATTCATTCCGCCCGCAGGGCTTTCTACTTTGATATCCTCGGTATAGGAAAGCAGGTTCCAAAACATTGTCGTATTCCCGGCCCATCCGTGTCCACTGCCTGAGGTGCCTCTATCTTGAACGCGAATTCCTCCCCCTCTTACATTATCAAAAAGTAATCCCGTTGCCCATCGGTGATGCGGACCACTGTCACTGATAGTCTCTGCGCTGTAATTATCGAGGAATACATTGGGGCCAGTGACACGAGAGCCCGTCACGAAATCATGTCGGCCCTGCATGGTGTAGTTGCGTTGAAATAAATTACCCATGCCGTCACTGATATTAAATGAATATCGTCGTCCGCCGCGCACCTGAGAGCGCGGATCGATATTGGCACAATCCTGAATGGTGTTGAAATTAGATTCGCTTGTGATTGAGACTGTTCCATAGCCCAGAAACTGTCCCGTCACATTTTTCACCCAGCAATCCGTAACGCGACTCAGCTTGACTCCGACCCAGGCGTGATCTTCATCGGAGGGGTTATTTTCTTCGTAATAGGATCGAATCCGCAAGTTTTCTACACCACATTGGCTGATCCGCCCCGGGACCGACGCCTTATAAATTTCACCCCCGCCGTATTGATCTTCGATGACATCCACGATAGGTACATTCAGTGTTATCGTATTTCCTGAGATTGCAGTAATCACCCGCTCGTGAAAGATGGAGTATGAAGAGGTCGTCCAGCCGATCTCATCCATGCCGATATCATCGATCCAGAACTGATTGGGCGTTCTACGTAAAGCAATCGTATCACCCTCCGCATATCCCGAAGCGTCTGCAATAGAAAAGCTGTAGGACCCCAAAGGGACATAAGAGGTCGTTATATCTTGTCTCGTCGAAGACCTGCGATCAAATCCACCACCTTGCCCCCTAAGACTTATGAAATCGTGCTTTTCTTGCAAATTGGCATGTAGGATAGTACCGTTTAGAGTTTGGCCTTCTCCGCGGAGGACTACGCCACTCTTTTCAATGAAAAGTTGGCCTTCTATATCGTAGCATCCAGCCCGCAGCAAAACGGCTCCGCGAAACCCATTCGCATCCGGAGTCATAGCTTCCACTTGATCTATAGCGGATTGAATCCGTTCCGTATCATCTCCCTCCATAGGAGAAAGCGTAATCATTGTAGGAATTTCCGGAAGAGCGACTCCACCACCCTTATATCCGGCATGGGAGTAATCCGGGATGATATTGACAGCATTCGACTGGCCTTCCATGGCAAAAAATGTATACTGCAATGAGTCTGCTTGCAAATAGACCAGACTCGAAGACTGAGCAGAGCTTGCAGTGGTCAGGCAAAGTAGAGTGGGTAAAATGAAACCCATTTTGATAAGTGAGAAGCGTATAGATTTCAACGGAATTTTTAAGAGGTGCATAAAGAAGGGAGTTGAATATGAGATTAGATGCTAAGGTCAAATATATAGTAAAGGGCTACAAAATATGGGAAGCGTCTAGATATTATAGTAAAATGTCCTTATTCTATCCTTTTTTTTAAGAAATGGAGCCCATCTTCCAGATAATAGCTTAGGGTATACATACAATTTTTTATACTTTTCTATTACGACCATCCTTTATTGTGGAACCCAAATAGACTATGCATAAGGGTTGCAGAAATGCAATTTGAGTTGATTTTATCCAATAGTATTCTCAATCCAAAATTTACTTTTTTTTTTGGCGTATCCGCCACGCTTACGGTTCTGAATATTCCAATGCTGCGCTTGTGGAACAGCGTGGCGGTCGTTACGTCCGGGGATTGCGGACTTGGACCCCTCCGCCAGCTGGTGGAGAGCCAGCCCCATCCCTGATGTGGGGCTTTCGGATTCTTGAGATGGTAGGACCGGATTCTGTCTATTTGCTACCAAGGAGATGTTCGATTGTCGGCCAATGGTTCTCGTGAAGCTGCGTATAGGTCTTAACCTGCCCTTGCAAAACGCTCACTCATCTGAGCTACTCCGGGCGGCGGTTTCAACTTTTTTTAAATAAAAGGAAAGCACCAAAAAGGGCTAATATAACTCCAGCTATTAAAACGAGGTAGACCCAGGAAGATGAATGCCTGACTGTAATCACCTCATCCTGGCCTAGTAAGACGAAGGCCCCCCAATACATGGGATGGTGAAAATCAGATAGTTCCGAATCGCTCAAGATACTCCTTTGTGCCAGCCCTAAAGCTTCGGATACGGAATGGTCACCATCCAGGTGTCGATAAAACTCTTTCATGAAAATAGGTGAAAAGGCATCGCTGGATTTCCAGAGCGTCATGACTATACTTTGAACACCCGCTTGTTCGAAGGCCTTTCCGATGTATTGGGATCCGATTCCGGACACCAATTTTTCACTATAGCCGGTATTACAAGCACTCAATACGGCCAAAGAGGCATTTAGCTTCATAGAGGACAATAGATTTATATCCAAATATCCCGAATAAACAGAATCTTCCTGCATCAGCAGGGCGGAAAACTCTGGTTGATCGGCATCCACATAACCATGCGTGGCTAGGTGCAACAGACCATAATTGCTGGCCTCCCTTTCAAAAATGGGTATTGTAGCTGACTTTCCTTCGATAGTTTGGGCATGATATTCTTCTGTCAAGAATGCAGCCTCTTTTTTTGCTCCTGGAAGGTCCGAATAATCGTCATCTAAATTTCTTTGAACGTCTACCACGGCAATACTAGAATGATCCTCAAAATTTGGTGCTACAACTAATACGCCACTGTTTGGAGTTAATGATTCCCTGAGGGTCGGCTGCGTGCGGTATTGGATATAATGTTCTAGAAAAATATATGGCTGATCTGCATAGCCCAGTTGAGGATTTTGGGCTTGGACTAGCAAATGCCAGGGCGTATGCGCACTCATACCATGACCTAAAAAAATTAATTTACTTCCCTTTTTTATTTCTTTTATTGGCTGGATTACGCTTTGGTATAAATTGTATCCACTGCGCAAAAAGGCTTCTTTTTGTCGCTCTTTGTCAAAGTCATAACTAGCTATATCTACAATGGATGTTCGGAACTCTTCCGCCAGTAACAAAAAAGAATCCGTCGGAACACTCGTATGGTGAATTAATTTATCTTGATCATAATATAAAACAAGTACACTTTCCTTCGTTTCTAAAAAATCAATAGCAATTGCATCCTCTTCAAGGTAAAATTCGTCTGGACTTTTTTCATGTTTAGAAGGAGTTTGTATTGTATGCTCTATGATACGCAGATTGTTTTCCTGCATTTGTTGCTTCAAAATTTGGTTTGGATTCCTTTCGTAGCGGGACCGCAAACGCTTGTTTTTCAGAATCAGGCCGGTGATGATTTTCGGATCCTTTTGATATTTATTACTAAAAATAGAATGCAGCTCCACATCCTGCTTCAAAAAATATAGTCGGTTTAAGATTTGACCTAGGGGTTTCCCGGACTGAATATGATATTTTATCACGGAATAGGTGGTGGATGCTAGCGTATTTTGATTGGTAGACTTATCCAAAGGAGATTGAGCAACCAACCAGGAAGCAAAGCGATAAAAGTTGTCGATGTTTACATCTAGTAATTCGGAATTAAAGCGCTCCGTATGATTTAACATATCTCTAAGCCTTAGCGAAAGAAGATGAAGTGTAGAAGCGTTAAGTTTGAGCTCATCGAGATAGTCGGTGTTTTCCTTAGCCAGCCGTTCTGAGTCAAATGCACTATCCCAGAGTGCAAATAATTCATTATCACGAGCCAGGTTTCGAAGCAAATAGGCTTTTAATATATAATAATTTCGACTTGAAGATTCATGTATCAAAATATCCGGGAACTCTGTCACTAATGCATCCAACTCATCCAGCGCCTTTTGATAATTTCTGTGGTAAAACAAATCCGCATGATTGCGATCCATCTCGGCGATTAGCCGGCTGGGATGAGAGGGGTGCATGTCTTTGTAAAAATCGATAACCTCCTGTATGTATCGAAGGCGATAGGCTAGGCGTGTGTCTAAACTATCGGTTATTACTGGCAGACCATATATGGACTCAGGGAGATCATATATATAGTTATATCGGTATATATTGTAAAATGGATGAGCATAATGTGTTTTGGGTGCTCTCTCTAATAATTCTTCCAGTAAGGGTTGCCAATTTTCTGCTTCCTTCTCTTGGCCGTTGCGAATGTAAAAACCATATAGGACCAATACCTTCGAAAGGCTATCTAAATATAATTCTCCATAGGGCTTATCACTGACATGATCTAAAGCCATTTTATAGGACAATTCTTCTGCCTGATGATTATTGAGTCTGCGGAAGCAATATCCGATATTGTAAAACCAGGAAGATAGGTAATCGATTCCCTTGAAATCCATCTTTTCCCAGGCTCGGTAAGCCTTAAGACCATGTATTATGGCTTTGCGATACTCGCCTTTATCGACTAGAACATAAGAAATATCGTAGTGTCCATATCCAATTTGTTCAAGATCCTCCGGCATATATCTTTCGATCATCTCCATTTCGAGATACTCATACTTCAAACTGGAATCCACCTCAAATAATGATCCATAATAGTGCCCAATATGTCCGTACCACTCTGCCAGTTCTTTACAGCTTTCTCCTCTGACATCAATAAGGTCTGAAACAATTGCTTTGGAATAATCCACCGCTTCTTCGAGGCGATTTTCCCAGGAACCTAAACCAAAAACATATAAAGACTGCAATTTCAGCGCTACTTTAAAAGAATCTTGCACCGGCCGTTTTGCTAAATCAGCTTGTTCCTGTTTCAAGAAAGACTTCCACTCTTTATAGGGCATAGCCTCTTCGTAAATTAAGCCTTGCATCAGGTCTAAATAGAGGGAGTCTGTGAGCGGCATTTGTTTTTCCAATTCTAGTGCACCTAATAAAAATATACGTGCAGAATCTATTGACCCTTTTGCCTTATAAAAATGCGATGTGCTTATAAATACAGCTGCAGTATCTGATTTGCTTGCAGCATGTGTTAAAGCATCTTGTAAGTATAATTTTGTTTCTGAAAAAGAAATCTCTTTCTGATCTAGACAGACCTTCGCTTTGTGCAAATTCACCTCAAAATCAGTTTGACCTAATGCTAATAATGCATAAAATAAAAGCAGAAATGTGATTAGCAATGAATATAAGTTCTTATGATTCATTTGAAGTGGTATTGAAGATCCCCTAAAATACTAAAAAATGCAGCATCCGTAAAGATGCTGCATTGCTTAACTCCACATAAACAATTTATGTTGAGTATCGAAGAACGATTTTCGTCTTCATAGGATGGATGGGATCCTCTTTTTTGATAGCTGGGATAATCTATCTAAAAGATCCTGAAGACGTTTTTTTATTCCTCGCATTCGCCAGAGGTAACATTGGTATATGAGATTCCGTCGATAGTCAGATCGCTGTTACTGTCATAGGAAATTCCACAGCCATCTACATTTTTAATCTCTCCGTTACGGATAGTTGCTACTGCGTTTACGGCTCGGAATCCATTCTCTCCATTGCAGCAAACTACAAAGGAGTTCCCAGCGCCGTCAAGTTCAAAGTTTTCGATACGGTTGCTTGTATTTCGGGAAGCGATGTGGATACCAGCCCAGAAATTGGAAGCTCCTGTAGATGTTCCCTGAAATATTATTGGATCGGAAGCCGTACCCACTGCATTTATAGAAGCTGAATTTGATATAAAGATACCTCCATCACTTTCAAAATTAAATACTACTCCCGGATCTATAGTCCAGTTCGCTTCCGCATTGATATCACCTCTCACCTGATAGGGTATATTATTTTTTGGAGCGGTACTGGTATTCGTCAATGTTCCACCATCTATGAGTATAGCGTCAAGATCATTACCTGTATAATCCGAGCCTTCACCATCCAGATCATTTATATTGTCAAAAGAACACAGAATGGCTGCATTTGCATGACCAGTGATACTGATATTGGAATAGTCATTAAAATCGTATTCCGAACGCATTATGATTCCATAGTTGGCTCCATTTGAAAGCGATGTGTTTTTAATGGTTGCTTGACCACTTTGAAAAACCAAACTTCCTGCATCACTACAGCATACAACAAAGTTGCTACCGGCATGCTGTATATCCACGTGATCTAAAGAGTTTTTGGAATTATTTGATTCAAAATGAATACCTCTCCAATAGCCGGGAGATTGGACTTCTCCTCTAAAGGTGATCTTATCGCTCGCTTGTCCATTGGCTTCCAGATAACCTGTACTATTGATGTATATGCCTCCATTGTTTGCCATGATAAAGTCTACTCCTGGATCTACAGTCATCGCATCGGATAAAGTTATAGTACCAGTAGCAGAGAAAAAATATGGAACTGATTGGCTGCGAAAATCTGCGGACTCTGAAATCGCATTTCCTACTACCTCGATATAGTCATCATCATTACCACTAAAATCACAATTTTCGTTGTTTAGGTCACTGATTTTGTTAGTGCTTATCGAAACAGGAGCCTCTTCATGTGTATTGATTACAATATTATTAAATGTACTAACTCTAACTTCATCACGAATGATTAACCCATAAGCTGCTCCATTCTCTATAGTTACATGGCTAAGTTTGACACGTCCTGATTTTAATTCGAGCGAGGTGGGTGAGCCACAACACTCTACAAAATTTTCTCCTGCATCTTTGATAATTACGTGCTCTAGTTCGTTATCAGCGGAATTGCTTTTAAATAAAATCCCTCTCCAAAAACCCGAAACTTCATTTACTCCACGGAATACTACAGGCTCATCTTCTGTTCCCTGGGCATTCAGTGATCCAGTACTAATATTGAAAAAAGTTCCTTCCCGGAACGCAATTACGACCCCCGGTTCTATACTAATGGCTGCCGAAATATCGATACCGCAATCTACGATATAGTCAATTGTTCCTGGACCATTTTCTAGGGTTTGTGCCGAGGCTAGACTATTACAGGTCAATAATACCGGATCGTTAGTGTTGGATCCGGTATCATCGTCATCATTATTGTTTGATACGTATCCATTGGGCTGCTCACAGGAAAGTAATGATTCGTCGGGGTTTCCAAGACCGTCCCCATCAAGATCTTGATACCAAAGCATCTCTTCGCAAGGCATTGGATCATCTGTGTCATCGCTACAAGAGAATAATAATAGCCCTAAGGTCACTGTTAGGGCAAGCATAAAGTTCATGTTCTTCGAATTCATGATTAAAAAGTTTTTGTTTGTACTTTATGGAAAAAAATGTGATAAGGTTAACAGTCGGGACCATTTTTTTTAAAACATGTGAACGGATAGTGCCTGTGCAGATTATCACATCAGTCAACCTACTAGGATTCTGGATGAAATACAGGATACACAAGTATAAAAATGTCAATAAGTTATCGGATCCTAAACATGGCTGTTATATAATGGGTCGGACGGGTATGAGGCGTGTATTTGGATAATAAAATTCGAGAGTTTTATGATGATGGGATTGAAGTTTTTTGATTTTATTCCAGTAGTTAGACTGAGTACCCAATCTGCGGTTTGAACTTTTGTAAGATATTCTAATTATAATGTAGTTTAAAGTCGTGTAATACCTGCCTCGATTCATGAGGCCTAATCAGTAGGTATTCGAATTTCTGGAAATTCAGCCATGTTTTCTCAAATTTCATTGTATCCATATTCTAAAACAGCTATTAAACTTTAGTTCATTGATTGTATGCATCAATATCTCGGTGATTGGAAGAGCAAGAAAGATATGTTCCATAAGCTCAAGACGGGATCTGAAACGGATTTAGTGCTAGTGACACTAGCTAGGGGCAAGTTTATTTGTTTGTGCTTATGTACGCTCATGTTTTGTTAATTTACTGCTGATAACCAAATATAAGGTGAAGACGATAAGCATATATTCTAAATATATAAGCAAGTATGAAATCAAATAATATGCAAAAACTGTTAACTTTCCGCCCATTTATGCCATAAGAAGTGAAAAGTAGAAGAAATAAAGATTGGAAGCAGCAGATTGAGTTGCTGTATGTAAGTTATCAAGAGACTTTTCATCATTGGGCCAGGAAACAGT
>CAZVFU010000052.1:0-3671 GCA_964626595.1 uncultured Saprospiraceae bacterium | reverse complement strand
GAGTTGCTGTATGTAAGTTATCAAGAGACTTTTCATCATTGGGCCAGGAAACAGTTCCCAAATATGGACATTGCCACAATTGAAGACACCTATCAAGATGCCATCATCGCTTTCATCGAAGCATTAGAAAAGGGTGCCTATGATCCCGTAAAATCCAGCGAACAAACCTACCTATTTAGCATTGCCAGGTATATGTTTTATAAAAAAGCCAAGCAGAAAACGAGGGAATTTAGTGAAATTTCAGACTCTGTTCTCGATCAGACTGTCGCAGAGTTTTCTCTCGAGCCAAAGGATGCTACTTCCAGAAGGTTGCTAACAGCCTTAGAAAAATTGGATGCCAGATGTCGACAGCTCCTAAAAGCGTTTTACTATCAAAAATATAGTATGGATGAAATTGCTGAACAGTTAGGTATGAAAAATAGAAATGTAGTGAAAGTGAGTAAATACCGGTGCCTGGAGAGAATCAAGAAAATCATGAATGTATGAAACAGGAATGGGTAGATTTGATCGATAAAAAACTACAAGGAACTTGGGCAGAAGCAGACCAGGTAAAGTGGGAAGAATATAGCCGGAATCCGGACTTTCTAGAATTGCAAAAGGAGTTGGCGTCCTTTTCCGAAACCTTTCAGTGGGCAGAGCGCAAGGAACGAAAAGCGTTTTTAAAGGGTCTATCAAATGAAACCAAATCCAACAGAAAGCCCTGGTGGGCGGTCGGGATTATATTTGTTCTTCTGGGTTTGACCATTTGGATTATTTATCAATATGAGCCTACTGAATCGTCCAACCCTTCGGAAGCGATAGCCGCTTTATACCCACCACCTACAAATACGGTATACCCGCGTATGAGGGGAAGGAAATCTTTAGATACGATTGAGCAGGCATTTCACCACTATGACTCAAAAGAATTTGATAAAGCATATGCACTTTTTCTACGAGAGGGAAGTTTTCAAACGTCTATGGAACTCCGATTTTATGCCGGCGTAAGTGCATTGTATGCGAATATGCCGGATGCGGCGGTAGAGATGCTAACTCCTATTTCTCAAAGTGACCATACACGTAAATATGCAGCCATGTTCTATTTGTCCAAAGGATACTTAGATCTTCAAAAGCCCAGTAAAGCTACTGCTCTTTTAATAACTTTAGGAGAGATAGAATCTCCCTACCAAAACCGAGCTGCTTCTGCATTAAACCGGATCAAAAGCCAGAACTAAAAATGCGATAGAAAGATCTCCAGCCTGACAAATACGCACGCAAGGCTATTTTATTTTTTTATACCCTTCATATCCCATCTGCCACCCAATACAAGGAGGTGCGAGGAATCTGAGTCTTTTATGTCTGATTTTTTCACACTTCGTTAGTATTGTGCAATGGGAATCAATTTCTAGGTCTTGAGCTTCAGCATTTGGAGAGCACCTCGGGGTCGCAATGTTTTGGGCTCGCTGTTCGCTCGGCAAAAAAGATCACAAAAGGCGGAAACAACTTTGACATTCTGCTAGCCAAGTCGCAAAGAACAGGTGGAGACCTAAGCAGATATCTGGAGAACTATCGTGAAAACGTTTTTTTTGTCTTGTTTAGTGGAAGGCAGATGGGTACATTTCTCCAGTGTGTATTTTAATTATTTTAGATTACACAGAATTAATGACCACGAAATTCTTTTAATTTGAGAACTTGTTATATTTGAAGATTGATTAATTAAAATCTCTGTTTTTATGAGATACTTAGTATTGACATTTCTGTGGGTATGCTTTTCTATTATAGCTTGGGCACAAGAGCCGGTATTTTCGGCTCAGTTTTTGGAAAATGAACTCTTTGAGCCTACTTCTGTGCAAGTTCTACACGTCGAACCGATGCCAGATTCGATCTTGGTGGCTATAGAAATAACAATGAGGGGGGCTATCCAAAAACGCAATGGTTCTTTTATGTCTGGAGGAGGTGACCTGGAAACATTGAAGGCTACTTATATTTACATTTTGGATCATGAGGGTAAAGAGATGACGAAAGAGGTGCATTGGTTAGAACCGAGGAAAGCCCCGAAGTCATTTAATATCCTCAACATGTCGGCGCTCGAACCTAATTATAAAGTTATTGCCACAGAGGAAAACGCACTTTCTAATTCTGACTATCGACGGCTACAATTTAAGAGAGTGCTAAAAATGTCTGACGAAGATCTATCGGCTGCGATGAATGGAACTATTGACGAATTCTTCGAAGATTTCACTTCCCCGCTTCAAGACCTAAAAGGATTTTTTGAAGAGGAAGAATTTAAAGGAGATAATCTACCGGATGCAGTTTATAAAACGGAACCTATCATGTCGGCATTTGGTGGAAAACTTAAAAAAGTGAGAACGACACATTACACCAAGCGTCCCAACGGAGGGTCCAGCATATTGACTGGTCGATATGAAATAAAAGAGATGGAAACGTATAAGGTGGATATGGAAGATTTATTTGATAATGACAAAAAGCGTTTTACATTATCAAATCATACCGTGAGAGACCCGATTTCGGGAAATGCGATGATATATGCCGGAGTTAAGATCAAAAAAGACAAAAGTGAGAAGGATAATAAATATTTTGAGCACATTTTATTGACTTATGACAGAGCAGGAAAATTAAAAAAGAAGGTTGTTTTAAATAACGAGGAGCCTTGGGGAGTCGGAACCGGAAAGCTGATCGGAGCAGAATCTTTTGCTAAAATTATTGATCCCGCTTTCGATCATTTATTTATAGCACAGAACCCGCCGAAAAAGGCATGGGTCAAAAACCCTAACCAACAACGATTTCTTATCCTAAATAAGGAGGGAGAAATTGTACTTTCAGAAGTTGTCCCTAGTGTGTCACATGGATCAAAATTGCTGCAACGTGCGTCACCCATAAATGATTCTGTTGTAGTAGTGAACACCTATGCGCCTGCTGAACCTCATCCCTTTGCCGGGATTTATACATTGGATCCTAGAACAGGGCTTTTAGATCAAAAAATCTTACAAACCGGAGCTGAAAATGCTCAAGCAGTTCCCTTCATCCCTACCTCTTCAGCTAAGCGAATTAGAAATAAGATGCACTATTTAGCAGAAGATGGATCGCGTTATTTACTGGACATGCTAATTGTGAAAGGAACAAAAGCGACAAGCACCCAACCGGGGCAACCGGCTCGATATTATAATTACCTGTTCTACAGGGTAAATCCCGACGGTACCCTTTCTAATGTGGCCGTTCTGGAGCGCTCTTTCGATAGTTATACAGAAGCCATGGAAGTAGAATTTCTAAATGAAAATGAAGATGCTTTTTACATTAAACTTACCGAGCGGCAGGATGGACAAGCGTATCTAAAAATGGCTACTGTCCAAAAGGCAGATATGTCAGTTAGTAGTTTTTCTTTACCTTTTCCATTGTTGGATGAAAAATCCGTATACACAGGTGAGGATCATACCTACTTCATGGTAAAAGATGAGTCAGGTTTGATTCGATTGCTATCCTATTAGTCAGAAACCCATTTTGTATTGATACCAGGCTTTCATTGTTTTATGTATATCCATGATTTGATATCATAATCGTTCAGGAAATAAATTGAGAAGATACTATGGCCATTTAAATACGTACACCTCTTAAATAATAAGGTAAAAGTATGGAATCGCAAGCCCCAAATTATTTATTAACTCAAGAATTCATTA
>CAZVFU010000051.1:0-17123 GCA_964626595.1 uncultured Saprospiraceae bacterium | reverse complement strand
TGCTCAGTAACTCAGAAGCTCGTGGCTCTTACAGAGTGATGCTTATTTAATAAACTATATCTACCCTCGCTTGTGGCATGGCGTCTTTGCGAGAAAAATAATCAAGGGGTGTTTATCTAAAGTCGCTAAGCTCAGTTTGCCGCATGTTTTAGTGGTATTTGCTGCAGTTGTAAAGAACACATCGATATAACCGGCGGCTTCCTCTCAGGATATGCTTTGATGTTTATCTGATCGGTATTGTGAGTTTTAGAAGGGTCATTATTTTTGAGCTTCCAAAAGGGACAATTTTGCATGAAGATAATCTGAGAGTATTGTACGTTAGCTGTCATTTTGCCTTTCTAAATCCATAGAGGGAGTTATTTTTTCGTAAATTGCAAAGCAACATAATTGTACAAAAACAGGTTATGAAGTCCAGACCTGATTTTCAATAAATAAAGCCAAATGACACGAACACCCATTTACTTCGATCGCAAGAACGGAAAAGAGTTCATGAGAGAACTTCGCGATCAGGTTAACAACTATTTTACCGATCGCAACATTACAACATATGCTACTCCAAGTATGGTCATTAAGACCTTCTACATGCTGTCCATTTACTTCGTCCCTTATGCCTTAATGGTATCTGGGGTCATCAGTTCTTTTTGGGGCATCGGAGCTATGTACATGATTATGGGCTTTGGTATGGCTGGATTGGGATTGAGTGTTATGCACGATGCCAATCATGAATCTTATTCCAGGCATAAGTGGGTCAATTCCCTTTTGGGAGGCATTATCAATTTTATTGGTGGACATGCCCCGAACTGGCAAGTACAGCATAATTTCTTGCATCATGGATATACCAATATTGAAGGTATGGATGATGATATTAAAACCACCAGTATTTTGAGGTTCTCGCCGCAACAAAAACTCAAAAAAGTGCATAAAGCACAGCATTTGTATGCCTGGTTTTTCTATTCGATTATGACGCTATATTGGGCGACGGCCAAAGATTTTATGCAGCTGCACAAGTACTATCATGAAGGATTGCCCTTGCATCCGACCAAGTCCTATGCACGCATGTTAGTCGAATTGATAGGCATTAAGTTGATGTATTATGCTTTTGCCTTAATCATTCCGATTATCGTTTTACCCATGGCCTGGTATTGGGTGCTGATGTTTTTCGTCATCTCCCACTTAATCGCGGGCTTGTCCCTTTCCCTTATTTTTCAAACGGCTCATGTGATGCCCACATCGGAATTCCCTGAGGCCGATGAAAAAGGAAAAGTAGATACGCATTGGGCGATTCACCAAATGTTGACGACGGCCAATTTTTCACCACGAAGTAAGTGGTTTTCCTGGTTGATTGGCGGTCTCAATTATCAGATAGAGCACCATTTGTTCCCCAATATCTGTCACGTGCATTATCCCAAACTGTCGAAGATTGTGAAGGAAACTGCAGCAAAATACAATATTCCTTATCATACTCAACCTACTTTTGTGAAAGCCTTAGCCGTGCATTGGCGAATGCTTTATCAGTTGGGACGAGCATAGGTGGGGTTCACCTCAATTTATAGAATAGAAAGTTCGAAGTCTTTCTTTTTAAAAGAAAAGGCGAGCAAAACTACTTGAGGTTTCAAGTAGTTTTGTTTTTTGTAAAGACGCGAATCATCGAGTCTCAACGCGCAACTCTCACGAACAACCCACAAATATTCATCTTCTGAAGGTCCAACAACGTTCATCTGTCCGAGATTTCAGGTCAATCGCAAAATGACGGATGATGGTGTGGGAATTTGGTATTTGTAGAGACGTAATGCATTGCGCCTCTACGGCATTGTAATATTCTGAGATGACGGTTCTATTTGTTTGCTCGATTCCCATATTCTCGCTCCAGGGCTTCAAGTTCCACTGGGCTAACACCCACGCGTTCACACACCTGACCGCCAGCTATATTACACAATCGGGCCGTCTCCAAGGGACTCATTCCTGAATATAAGGCAGCGGCGGCAACAGCTATGACAGCATCTCCGGCTCCGCACACATCAACAATAGGACGAGAGGTGGTGGGAGCCAGGCCACCTTCAGCTTTGGAATTTCGATAATAAATGCCATCCGCCGAAAGAGTGATGAAAAGATGTTTCGCCTGAATACCTTCAATAAATTGATCGGCTACAGGATGTAATTCTTCTTCGGAAACTTGACCCGACCATCCCGTTGCTGTTCGAAACTCCATAAGGTTAGGCTTAAAGAGATCTACCCCTGTATAGGCTGTAAAATGATCTCGCTTGGGATCAACAGCCACAAAACACTTTTTTTCTTGGGCTAATTTCAGGGCAAAAGAAATGCTCGATGGATTTAAAGCGCCTTTGTTGTAATCCTGTAGAATGACAACCTGAGGTTTAAAGCGCTGAAAAGCATCCTGAATCCGGGCTTCGAAAGCGGACTGCTCCACTTCAGAAAGGGGATGTGTTTCCTCAAAATCTACTCGCAAAAGTTGTTGCTGTCGGGCAATCACTCTCGTCTTGAGTGTGGTGGGGCGTTCATCAGTTTCAGCCCAGAATTGATTGTGCAAGCCGGCCTCAAAAGTGATTTCCCTCAGGTGTTCCCCTTCAGGGTCTCGCCCGTGAAGAGAGCAAATTCCAACCTGCATACCTAATGCAGCCGCATTGAGAGCCACATTTGCAGCACCACCCGGACGGTCTTCCCTGATCTTTCTTCGAAGGATAGGAACGGGTGCTTCCGGAGAAATGCGATCCACAGTCCCAGTTAAATAGCGGTCGATCATTGTATCGCCGATCACTAACACGCGCAGTCCTTGAAAAAGTTCGTGTAAGGATTTCATGTCTTCTTTTTTAATCGTTGCTCAATATAGTGACTCACGCGCTCACTAGCTCCCGACTGTTCTCGAAAATATTGATCTAAAGCAGCTTTTACTTCATGTCGAATAGCTGACTGGTCAAAATGTACGCTGGCATTTAATAAGTCAGACGAGTCCTGAACTGCTTTTGCTGCACCCAATCGAATGAGATCCTCGGCCTCTTTAAATTTGTGATGTTTGGGGCCAAAGATGACGGGAACGCCATAAACAGCTGCTTCTAATATGCTATGTATGCCATCCCCAAAGCCACCGCCGACATAGACACAATCAGCCATTCGGTACAGATAGGCTAAAATGCCCATTTCATTGACAATAATTATTTTTGAATCGGGATCTGGAGCACTTTGCTGTACTGTACAACTCGATTGCGGTGCCTCCGACTCCAATTGGCTGATATGTGAGACGGAGAGTTCATGCGGTACGATGAGAATGCGATCAAAATTTGGCCAATGCGACTTTTTCATAGCTTCAAAAAGCAGTTTCTCATCAGCCGGCCAGCTGCTACCCATGATAAAAATTTTTTCGTTGGGTGAAATGGCCGACAGCAGGGGATGAGAGAAAGGTTCTTTTGCGATATCCCTAACCCGGTCTATTCGAGTATCACCGGCCAGTGTCACTTGTTCAAGGCCTTCCATTTTCAATACCTCCATAGAGAGGGCGTCCTGCACGAAAATGTGATCCATTTTCTGGAGTAAGGGAAAAAAAAGATGGCGACCGGATCGGAAATAAATTTGCTGAGGCCTCCATCTCGATGAAATCACCAAGGCGGGGATATGATGTTGCTCTAAAACGGATAAATAGCTGGGCCAAATTTCGTACTTTATAAATATGGCCAGTGCGGGATTCCACTTTTTGATGAACTTCCTCGCATTCGAATAGGTGTCCAGTGGAAGGTATGTAATGACATATTGGTCGGCATACTTTTGAGTCGCCTCGTATCCGCTAGGAGAGAAAAAGGTAAGTAAAATCGGACGATGAGGATCACGTTCTCGCAATTTTTCCATTATAGGACGCCCCTGCTCAAATTCGCCGGTCGAAGCCGCATGGAACCAAATGGGCCGATGGCCTTTCCATGTAGCAGGAGGGACCTGAGGTTTTTTTCGTCCCTCTATCCAGGATCGAGCTTTAGAAGACCACAGGGCCGCGCCTTTAATACCCAGCCCATAAAGCCGAATCAAAAATTGGTATATCGCAAATAACAGCTTGTGCCGCATTAATAATAGATCAGTGAATCGTCATTGGAAGTATAGATCGGTAGAATAAAGGAGATATATCCCGTAACCATACCATCATACCGCCGTTTCGTATCTGCCTGTCTCGTATCGTAATTATATCCCCTCTGACTTTTCGTAGTAGCAAACAAGTAATTGACACCTACTCGAAAATTCAATCCCCGGTTGGCGGCCATATAATTAAATGAAACATCCAGACTTCCCGCCAGTCCGCCCGTCAGTCGGTCGTACCCTTTATGGTAGGGGTCGAGAATCTGAGTTGCTGAACGCGTATCATCCTGTAGCCGAACCCAATGCCAAAGCATGCCGGCTCCCAATTCGGTGCGAATGCCCGTTCGAGATGTACTTTCGGTGAGATCAATAATTTTACCGAAATTGAGCAAGGTTGAAAGCCCCCGCTGACGCGTTTTGAAAGTGACAGGACCCTGGTTATTTCCTATAATAAACCCATCCTCAGTAAATAAGTTAGCGGCCACCGGATCTTTTACCCGGGCTCCCCAATTGTAGCGCGCCGTTATACCATAAATCCACCCCTTCGAAGTCATGTAAGAAGGGGAAATGCCCAATGCATGATGATTTCCAAACCGCGCACTCATATCGCCCAAAGGCTCCCCATATCCATAGTGTATACCTATCAGAGTGGCTGGCCGAATATCAGTTCGCTCATAGATTTGCGCAGTTACCGAAGAGATCCACCATCCGCACACGCAAAATATAAAAACCCATTTTCTCAACATGTCGTAAATATACAAATTTGAATCAGCTTTCTTTTACCTCAATCCTATTTCGCCTGGTTTTCGATGGGGATATGGGCGTGTCCTGATGGGCCTGCGGCCCCATCAGGAGCGGGCTATCCACTCGTAGTCAGGGCCATATTCGGTGACAGCCGTACGGCTGCGTGGGGCTTCCTCCGGTCGCTTCGTCCTCGAGGACGCCGCAGGCGTTCCTCGGGACCTACTCGCTCTACGGCTGCCTGGACTTTTTCTTTATCGTATTCTGATCGCAGAAAAAGAAAGCATGAGGCGATATTTTTGGATGCGCTGGGACGCACCGGCTATGGCCCTGCCTGCCGCTTCTATCCCTCACGCATTTGTGGCGTGGCAAATCCGAACAGACCTGTAGGGTTTGCGTTCTACATTTGGAATGGGTCGGTACACATTTTTACAAAGTATTTTTTGCCATTAATGCCTGAATAGATTCGGGATTTAAAGAAACAACTCGGTTTTTATAGAGCTTGACTAAATGGGGCAGAGATATATTTTGTTTTTAATAA
Organism: uncultured Saprospiraceae bacterium; assembly: GCA_964626595.1. Taxonomy (GTDB): domain Bacteria; phylum Bacteroidota; class Bacteroidia; order Chitinophagales; family Saprospiraceae; genus JAWLFI01. Next base: position 11,764 of record CAZVFU010000051.1, on the reverse strand, counting down.
TTTGACATACAAATAATAGTTTATTGATATATTTAGCCCTACTATTTGTTTTGTGGGTTTTTAAACCAAATATTATTTGTCAAAATATAGTAAATAAGGGCTTGGTTTTTAAGACTTGAAAGAACTAAAATGACCTTTAATTGCGTTATAAATCTGAATTAAATGGAACCCTATGAAATTGCGATGTATTGCTTCCGAAGGTATTATTGATCACCATTCCAAAGACTTCGTTCACTACATCAAAAAACAGCTCAATGCCACATTGGAAATACATGAACCTGATCCCGGTTGGGAACGGTCCAATGGGTCGAGAGACTGGCTTGTTAGTTCTACACGACATTTTTTAAATACAGATTCCATTCGAAGATATTGGTTACAGAAAGAAGAGGGGCTCGCAAGTTGTGGTCCACATATTGTGATTCCTGATAGTAGTCCCCCTCGCGAGATCAATAATATTCTGTTGGCATATAGTTCTTATCCCGATGTCGAAAAATCCTTTTTACGAGTAGGTATGGACACGGCACTTCGATTGCAGGCTAACTTACACTGTCTTAAAATTGTACAGCCTCCTCAAGTGTTGTGGAGGCATAGGCAATATCCCATATCAGCCAATCTCAATGGGTACGAAACTGTTACAACGCATGAGAGCATTAGTAGGGGCGTTCTTGAATATGCTAAAGAGCACGATATTGATATGATTTGTCTATTGACCCGACCCTGGACAGATATCATGAGTGACTTAAGCATATCTCATTCATTCAAGGTTTTGAATAACAGTCCGGTTCCGGTTATGCTTTATCGCGAAGACGATGTGATGGATATGCAGTTTAAAGTAGGCGCTTAGAAGACTACATCTGTCGGAGCTGACCATCAAAATATAACCAATCAATGAGATATTGGATTATTTGGTAATTTGCCAAGTTGGCATTGAGTTGACTGAGTCTATATTGTCTGCGATAATTCAATACTTCCAGTATATCTGATTGGCCTTCTCGATATTGATTTTCAAATATTTGATATTGGCGCTCCAGAATTTCCCTCTGCTTTTCTTCCTGGCGAAAAATAGACCGCTCAGTTTGAATGGCCTGATTGAATTCACGTTTTGCATAAGTGATTTCTCGTTTCTGGTTTTTCACGATCTCCTGCTGGCTCAGTTCCGCCATTTTCGCCGCCTCTTTTTCTTTTTGAAGCCTGTTTCCGTCGTATAGTGTCCAGTTCAGGTTAATTCCACCATAAGGCCCAAAATTTTGGTTACTCAGTAAGACTCCAACCGCATTCCTGGACCAGTTAAATCCATATCCTGCAAATAAAGAAATGGTTGGATATAAAGCCGATTGAGATAGAGAAAGGAGTGTGGTTCGCTGGGCGAGTTCAAGTTCTGCACCCTTCAAAATAGAAGGCCCTATCTCAGCAGGATTGATCGTTCGATTTTCTAAAAAGGTTCTGAGGTTTTTTAAGTCTACGACTGCTGCACTGTCAATAAAGGTAAGGGACTCCAATTGGGTTCGAGCTAAAAGCGCAGATTGATGAGCGCGCTGAAACTGGATTTTTGAACTATTCAATTCGGCCTCTATTTGCACGATATCTTTTTGATCTCCGCGCCCGAGTGCTTTCATATCCCTTCGCAATTCTAAAAGTTCTGTCCAGTGTAAAGTATCGGATGCATATACCTCCATTTGCCTATTGTGAAGTTGGTATTCAGCCATGTGGTTGAATAAAAGGCGCAGAATTTCTTCTTTATTCGTTTGATAATTGATCTCGCTGACTTCAGCATTGAGTCTGAGTTGCTTTCTACGAGCTTTCTTAGCTCCTCCCTCATATATAGGATATTCAATATCAAGATTGCCTCCTGCCGAATAGTTGTCGGCATTATTTTGACTTATTTCGCGATTATCGAAGAACTGAAGGCGGATATTATTGATATCTGTACGGGCATTCCCGGATAAACTGATTCGGGGGAAATATCCGGCAACCCCTTTCGTATTTAAGGTTTTTGCCTCCAGCACCTGATAATTATTTGCAGCCAGCTGATGGTTGTTATCGATGGTAAGTTGTACTAACTCTTCCACATTTAGTTGTCCCCATCCATTAGTGCTGCTGAATAGGAAAGCAAAGAGAAAAGCAAATGATAATTTATACATCTTCTGCTGGTTTTTTTCTTGATATCAACAGGTACATCCCCGGAATAATAAATAAGGTTAAAATCATGGCAAAGAGCAATCCCCCAATGATGGCTACACCCATAGGTATTCTACTCGTTGCGGCCGAGCCTAAAGCTAACGCAATCGGCAAGGTCCCCAGGGAGGTGGCTAGGCTCGTCATTAAAATCGGTCTAAATCGAGAGGCACTCGCATTGGTTATAGCCTCTAATTTCGTTTGGCCTTGTGCGAGTTTTTGATTGGCGAATTCTACGATTAAAATTCCATTTTTTGTCACAATTCCTATGAGTACGATCATTCCGATTTGGCTAAATATATTTAGTGTGAATCCTAAGATCCAAAGCGAAAACAATGCTCCTACCAGAGCCAGGGGCACGGTAAACATAATGATGAGCGGATCAACATAACTTTCGAACTGAGCGGCCAGGGTTAGAAATACCAAAGCCAGAGCCAAAATAAAAGCAAAGGAAAGTCCCCCGGCACTATCGCGAAATTCTTTTGAAGCACCGGAAAGGTCTGTTTTGAAATTATCTGGCAGTATCTCTGCTGCAATTTCGTCCATTGCCTGAATTCCCTGCCCGATAGTATAGCCCGAGCTTAAATCAGCTGATACTGTTGCAGAAGTATATCTATTAAAGTGGAATATTTGAGGAGGCGTAGAACGCTCTTCCAGCTCGATAATATCAGACATAGGAATCAATTCGCCATTCGCATTTCGAAGGGAGAGAGATAAAATATCATCGGGCTGATCTCTGTGTACTCGCTCCGCTTCTCCAACCACCTCGTACTGTTTATTGTTCTTTATGAAATAGCCCATTCGTTGTTGATTGAAGTACAACTGAATAGTTTCTGCGATATCCTGAGCTGAAATTCCAAGAGATCTTGCACGCTCTCTATTGATTCGAATATTAATTTCGGGTTTGGTAAACTTTAAATTGAGGTCAAGAACATTGAATTCGGGCCTTTCAGCAGCGGCTTCCATAAACTTAGGTAGAATCTCTCTCAGACGATCCAAATTCGGAGCCTGTAATACGTAGGCCACCGGCAATCCTCCAAGAGAACGGGTCACCTCAATGGTTTGACTTTGCGCAATAAAAGCATTCGCAAAAGAAAGCTGTTTTAATTTGGGATAGAGATCGCTTACAATTTCCATTTGGGACCGCTCTCTTTCATCTGGTCGTTTAAGGGTAACCCTCATAAAAGCGGAATTGACCGACGTTGACGATCCAAATGAGGGCGCAGTCACGGAAATGAGCGCTTCCTTTTCCGGAATTGTATCGACCAGCCGAAGAAGGTCCAGGACGTAGCGATCCATCAGTTCATAACTCACGCCTTCCGGGGCAGAAGCGATTACGCGGAATCCGCTCTTGTCTTCCATGGGAGCTAATTCGCTCGGCAATGAAGTAAACAACATATAGGTACCCAGTCCAGCTAGAGCTATGGCCAGGGGAGAAATCCATTTGTTTTTCAAGAAAAGGGAAAGTTTATTTGTATAGGATTGGGTCAGCCATTTAAAGTGTTTCTCTGTTCGGGCGTAGAATCCTTTTGATAAATCTTTTTTCTTGAGAACTCGGGCAGAAAGGGAAGGGGTGAGTGTGAGAGATACAAAAGTAGATATGATAACGGCACCGGCGACGACAATTCCAAATTCCTGGAAAAGTCTTCCCGTCAATCCCTGTAGAAAGATGACCGGTAGAAAAACGGCCACTAGGGTTACGGTTGTTGCAATAATGGCAAAAAAGATCTCCCGTGCACCTTCGTGAGCTGCTTGCATTGACTTTTTCCCTTCTTCTATTTTTTGATAGATATTTTCCAACATCACGATGGCATCATCAACTACAAGTCCGGTAGCCAAAACCACGCCCAATAAGGTTAAAATATTTATGGAAAAGTCGAATGCGTACATGATGAAAAAAGCACCCACTAATGAAACCGGAATAGCTACAGCAGGAATGAGTGTAGAACGCCAGTCTCTTAGGAAAAAGAAGATAATCAGAATGACTAAAGAAAAAGCGAGGACGATGGTCAGCGTGACATCGTCAATAGCGGCTCGGATAGGTAGTGTTGTGTCGATAGCATACCCCAATTCCAGATCATCCGGCATATCCTTTTTTAGCTGCTCCACTCGTTCATAGAATTCATCGGCAATAGAGATATAGTTGGCTCCGGGAAGGGGAGTTACAGCAATACCCACCATGGGAATGAGTCCATTTCCTCGCAGCAGAGTTTGTTGATCCAGGGGCTCAATGGATGCCAGGCCAATATCCTTAAATCGGATGAGTGTATTTCCATCTTCCCGGATGATGAGGTTATTGAATTCTTCTGGTGTCTGGAGCCGTCCAAACGTTCGTATACTCAATTCGGAACGGTACCCCTCAATCTTGCCGCTAGGAAGTTCTACATTTTCGCGTTGCAGGGCGAGTCTGACATCTTGAGGGCTTAATCCGTATGCCTTAATTTTTTCGGGATCCATTTTTAGTCGCATGGAATAGGCCTTCGATCCCCATATTGTGATTTGGCTTATTCCATCTATCGTTTGCAAGCGTTCTTTAAAAAAGCGATCGGCAAACTCCGTTAATTCCATCAAATCCCGCTCATTACTTTGAACCGTCATGGCCAGAATGGTCGTGGCATCTGCATCCGCTTTAGTGACTATCGGGGGTTCTGCTTCAGGAGGGAGATCTCTCACCGCTCTGGATACTCGATCCCGAACATCATTGGCCGCGGCTTCGAGATCTGCTCCCAAGTTGAATTCAACAGTAATACTGCTTCTGCCATCACTGGAAATTGAGGAAAGAGAATTAATTCCGGCTACTCCATTGATGCTTTCTTCCAGAATCTCAGTAATCTGTGTTTCAATAATATTAGCATTGGCACCAGGGTAATTCGTTCGAACTGAAATAATTGGCGGATCCACTGAAGGGTATTCGCGTACGCCCAAAAACGTAAAGGCTATGATTCCAAAAAGAAATATAACCAGAGACATGACGGTAGCCAGTACAGGGCGATCTATGGAGAGTGAGGATAAATTCATTGACTTGAGTTTTGCCAGTCTACTAAGGTGGCATTCACCTTGTTTCCATTAGATAGGGAAACCAGACCTGTGATGATCACCGTGTCACCGGCCTGACATCCTTTTTTAATCTCAACAGCCTTTTCATTTCGCATTCCAGTTTGAACCTTTACCTTCTGTGCTGTTCCATTTTTGACCACAAATACTTCTTCTTCATCTATGGTTTTGATCACGGCATCTGAGGGAATGAGTAAGGCGGAATCAGTTTCATACACAGGTACATTTATACTTGCAAAGCTCCCCGGCAGAATTTCCTGGTTCTTATTATCAACAACCGTCCGAACCTCAAATGCTCGATTCATTTCATTTATTCGGTAGGAAATAGAGGCTACAGGTACTTTGAATTGCGTGTTTTCTCCATAATCAATTGAAATAGAGTCACCTATCTTTATTTTGTCCGCATATCTTTGTGGCAATTCAAATTGAACTTTTAATGGATGATATTGAACGAGTTCCACAATTTCGTCTCCGGTATTCACGAAAGCGCCCGGGCTGAGCTGTCGAAAGCCGGTTACTCCTGAGAACGGGGCTCGTATTTGAGTTCGATTTAATCGCACCTCATTTTCGGATAGCTGATTTTCAAGGCTTTCTACCTCAAATAGTAAATCCTCCAATTCCTCTTCACTTATAGCTTCAATTTTACGCAGCCTTTTACCTCTCTCAGCTTTTGAGCGGGCATTTTTTAGTGCTGATTGCAGCCGACGGCGTTCGGCTCGAATATCATCGGCATTTATGGATACTAAGAGTTGTCCTTGATTCACGAAGTCACCTTCTGTAAAGTGAATGTTCTCGATCCTGCCTGGGATTTCAGTCGCTACCATCACTTGCTCATTAGGCTCAAATGTTCCAGTTGCATTAAACTCTCGAAAAAAGGAAGAAGGCTCTAATACGACCGCCCGAACAGGAAAAGTGCGGCCTTGCCGATTTCCAGAAGATTTATCCGGCTTAGAGTCCTGACAGGAAGATACCAATAAAATAAGCACCGCTGCACTTAAAAGGAAAAATTTCGATCTCATAGTCTACTTTACAATACGTATAAACAACTAAAATTGAGGGCTAAAAGTTGTAGGTACAAGTATACAAATAATTAAATTTGAGTGCTATTGCCTTCAATAATTTAACAAGCTATTCATGAATCTTTTTACTCAGGTTTTTCATGAAAAATCTATTTAACCTTTACAACCCGTCTTATAGTAAACCTAAATCACCTTCTGCCTCTCACCTTATAAAATACTTAGGAGTCGTCCTCCAGCTTAATCAGTTCTTTCTGAATCCAACTTTGAGCTTCTATTGAAGCTTTTTGTCTTTTGTTGTAATGCTGTGGATCGGAGACTTTTAAGGTTATAGTTTGACTCCAAACTCCAAATTGACAAAAAAATTGTTTAAGAATACTTCGCTTTGATTCCCAATAGCCATTTTTATGATGATAGTGGATGGCAAGACAGATTACGGGTGAGTTACTTTGAATCGCACTCTGGAAAACACCATTTCTAAACGAGTGTAATGATTGGCGAGAAGGAGAGATGGTTCCTTCAGGATATACCAACACAGATCGCCCCTTTTCAAGAGCTTCTGTAATGGATTCTCTTGCATTTTTACGGCTGTTTTTTTCTTCGCGTTTTACGTAGATGATTCCTGTTTTCAATGCAGCATACCCAATAATGGGATATTTTCGAATTTCAGCCTTGGCCACAGGCATACCATCCAAAAATGCCAATGTAACCAGAGGATCTGAAAAGCTGTGATGGTTGCTCACCAATAAATAGTGAGTCGGAAGTGGTGTGGAGCTACTCTTATAATAAACCCGACATCCTAAAATCTTTAAAGAAAGCTTGCAATAAAGGCGTCGCCATTTTCTGGCATAGTTGAATTTATTTTTCACCAGGGGTTCAGAAAGAAGAAAGAAAAATAGACATATCAATAGAAGTATGACGATAAGAATTGCTCGAATTCCTGCCAATATGTGATTTAGGACCTTTAGCTTTTCTAACATTTGTGTCTCAGATGTGAAGAATCTTTCATACTATTGCATGTAACAATAGCACAAAATATGGATTACTTTAAAGAATCATTAATCCTGCACAAGCGCTTGCGCGGGAAAATCAGAGTGGGAACTAAATTTGATGTTCGAACCAAGGAAGATTTAGCTCTTGTGTATTCTCCTGGCGTAGCTGCACCTTGTCGTGAAATTGCTGAGGATCCGGAGAAGGTATGGGATTATACTATTAAAAGCAATACTGTAGCTATCGTTACAGATGGCTCCGCTGTTTTGGGTTTGGGCAACATAGGGGCCAAAGCGGCAATTCCCGTTATGGAAGGAAAGGCAATGCTTTTTAGAAGGTTTGCAGGAATTGATGCCTTCCCCATCTGTTTAGATACTCAGGATCCGGATAAAATTGTAGAAACGGTCAAAATGATTTCGCCTGTTTTTGGTGGAGTAAATTTAGAGGATATTTCTGCTCCAAATAGCTTTGAAGTGGAGCAGCGACTTCAAGATATCGGTATTCCTGTCTTTCACGATGACCAGCACGGCACCGCCATTGTGGTACTGGGCGGTTTGATAAATGCAGCTAAATTAGTCAAAAAAGAATTTAGTGATCTAAAAGTAGTCATCAATGGCGCTGGTGCTGCCGGCGTGGCTATAGCTAAGCTCCTTCAATGTGTGGGTGGAGAGCATCTCGATACTTGTGTGCCAGTGAAAAGTATATTAGTATGTGATAGTAAGGGGATTGTTTCCCCTGATCGAGAGGACCTCAATTCATCAAAGCAAGAGTTACTTCAGTTCACAAATAAAGATAAGGTAAGTGGCGGACTTCAGGATGCACTAGATGGGGCTGATGTCTTTATTGGCGTATCGGTGGGCAATCTGTTAAAAGCCGAGGATATTAAGCGGATGGCAAAAGATGCCATTGTATTTGGGTTGGCGAACCCGGAGCCGGAAATTATGCCTGAAGAGGCTAAAAAAGGTGGAGCAGCTATAGTAGGAACAGGGCGATCTGATTTACCCAACCAAGTGAATAATGTTCTGGGCTTCCCGGGTATTTTCCGCGGGGCCTTAGATGCCAGAGCGAAAACCATTTCGGCAAAGATGAAAATTGCGGCTGCTCGAGCAATTTCGAATTGCCTGATGCATCCTACTCCTGATATGGTTATTCCGCCAACTCTGAACGCAGAGGTCGCTTTCAAGGTTGCTGAAGCGGTTCGAGAAGCGGCTTTGGAAGAACAACGATGGAATCAATCTGATTGATTTTTTTGAAGATTCTCTAGCGAATAGAAAAGATTGGGATCTTTTAGAATCAGATATCCATTTTCCATGAATTCAAACTTGGCTTCATTGACGGTACCTTTGGGTGTCTTCGTCGCTTGAAAGGTTTGTAATTTTCCGCCGTGCTCTTTTAGAATTTTATTCCAGGTTTGGGGCGAGCTTTCGTCTAGAAAATTGAGATAGGGATTATCGATTACTCGAATACCTCTCATTATAAAAGGAACGGTGTCGACCTTTACAATCTGAATATTGTGAGCTGTTCGGAGTTCCAGATAGTTCACATCCGATAAGGTTTTTTCGAAAACAAAATCTGAAAAGCGCTCAATCCACTCTTCTGCATCTTCGGGTTGGTCTCTTTTTAAACTTTCCCAGTCCGAAGCCGGCATGGAGTGAGCCGCTAAAAAGCGGACAAATTCTTGTTCGAGTTCTATTAGCTCCTCTTGATTTAATCTCCGATACTTCATATTTACATCGTATTTTTCAGTGTTTTCCGGTTCGAAAACGTTCTCTCAATTGCTTGTCACACAATATTACGTATTTATGATAACTATGTTTTGAATGCAGGCCAGTTGTTCTTTATAGCGGTAATTTTTCTGCTATCTTTGGGCAGGATAAAACCGTAATTTAATGAAGAAGATTCAAATGGTAGATCTCGTATCCCAGTACGAGAATATTAAAGAAGAAGTTTTAGAAGGGATTTCTGAAATCCTATCTAAAGCTCAATTTATCAATGGCCCCAGCGTCCACGAATTTAGTAAGAATTTGGCAAGTTATCACCGAGTGGAGCATGCGATTCCATGCGGAAATGGCACAGACGCCTTACAGATTGCAATGATGGCGCTGGATTTGAAGCCGGGGGACGAGGTCATTACCACTCCTTTTACATTTATAGCAACAGCAGAGGTTATTGCACTGCTGGGATTGAAGCCTGTTTTCGTTGATATTAATCCGCATACCTATAATCTCGATGAGGTGCAAATCGAGGCTGCTATTACCCATAAAACGAAGGCCATCGTGCCCGTTCATCTTTTTGGGCAGTGCTGCGAGATGACGCATATTCGAAGACTTGCTGAATCGCATGGTCTTTATGTCATTGAGGATAATGCACAATCTATTGGTGCGGACTACCACTCTCCAGATGGTAAAAAGGAAAAGTCTGGAACACTAGGTCACATTGGTGCCACTTCTTTTTTTCCTTCCAAAAATTTGGGTGGTTATGGAGATGGAGGAGCTCTCGTAACAGATGATGATGCATTGGCGAACCGAATCCGATCGATATGTAATCACGGTAGTACGAAGCGATATCATCATGACCACATAGGTGTGAATTCTCGATTGGATACTATTCAGGCTCACGTTTTGAATGTTAAACTCAAGTATTTGGACCAATACATTCAAAGTCGTATTCATGCAGCGGATCGCTATGATGAATTGCTGAAAGATATTGAGGGTGTTACACCCCCATTTCGTGCGTCCTTCACCTCTCATGTGTTCCATCAATATACGCTCCGGGTTCCCGCAAAATACAGAGATGGTTTAGTAGAGCACTTTTCGAATGAGGGGTTACCGTGTGGAGTCTATTATCCGATTCCGCTCCATATTCAAGATGCGTATAAAGAGTTTGGTTATTCTAAAGGTGATTTCCCTGAATCTGAAAAAGCCTCATTAGAAGTGATGTCTTTACCCATGCATACCGAATTAACTATGGATCAGCAGGAGCACATTGTTGAGCATATTCGTTCCTACCTAGCCTCAGCTTAACCGTATTTCAAGTTGGTCTGTACGCATATGCAAAACCTCAGTCAAATAGTTAGCTCGATTCTAAGGCCACGATAGCTGGAAGGGGTTTGCCTTCCAATAGGGTAAGCATAGCACCTCCGCCAGTTGAGATATGGCTCATGCGGTCACTGAGCGCTAACATTTTGACTGCGCTGGCGGAATCTCCGCCTCCGACTAAAGAGTATGCTCCTCTAGAGGTAGCATCTGCGATGGCTCGAGCCACCTGATCTGTCCCTTTGGCAAAAGGGGGCATTTCAAATACACCCATTGGGCCATTCCATATAATTGTTCCTGCAGGAAGGATAACCTTTTGAAATTCTTCAATTGCCTTGGGTCCAATATCCAGCCCCATCCAGTTATCTCGTATTTCACGACTGGTAGACACTTCTGTTTTTGCATCTCTGTGAAACCGATCGGCTACAACCGAGTCTTTCGGGATATGGATTTTGGTGTCATTTTCATTGGCTTTATTCAGGATCTTTCGGGCCAGCTCAAAATAATCTTCCTCAAGAATGCTATTTCCTACCAGTCCTCCCTGAGCAGCAATAAAAGTATACGCCATTCCGCCTCCGATGATAATATCATCGGCTAGATCTATCATTTTTTCTAAAAGACCTATTTTGTCTGAAACTTTGGATCCGCCAATAATAGCCACAACAGGACTCATGGGGTCATTTAAAACTTTGTATCCCTGGATGATCTCCTTATTTAGTAAGAGACCGGCTGCTTTACGATCGGGTTTAAATTGTTCAGCCAAAGCTACAGTGGAAGCATGTTCCCGGTGAGCAGTCCCAAAGGCATCATTAATGTAAAAATTGGCCAAGGCTTTCCATTCTGCAGCCAAAGCCGCACTGTTCTTTTTCTCCCCTTCTGCAAAACGGGTGTTTTCCAAAAGAAGAAAGGAGGACGGTGTGAGTTTATCTGTGGCGGCTTGTGCCTGAGTTCCAGTATTTTCAGGGCAAAAGGTAACAGGGTAGGGCAGTAGCTCTGCCAACCTTTCGCTTATCAAGCGCAGGGAGTATTTTTCTTTTCTAATGTTTCCATCGTTGTCCGTATCTTTATTCGGACGCCCCAGGTGTGAAAGTAAAATGACTTTACAAGCTTTATTTGCCAATTCTTCTAAGGTGGGTATCGCAGCTCGTATGCGACTGTCGTCAGTTATGGTTCCATCGCGCATGGGTACATTAAAGTCCACTCGCACAATTACGGTTTGTCCCTGTAAGTCTAATTCTTTTATGCTTTTCATCAAGTTGGTCTGTTTTGGAAACGAATATCTTATACACAAATGTAAGTAATTGTGCGCATAGCTAAAGTCTAGCCGCCAGAAGAGATGAGCTTAAAAAGAAAATTTTAGAAATGAGGATGAAAATTTGGCTAATATTCAATTCAAATTATATATTTGCGTTGCTTTTGAGCAAAGGCTCAAAAAGATCTTCTTTTGGCCCATTCGTCTAGTGGTTAGGACATCAGGTTTTCATCCTGGAAACA